>JANQSQ010000283.1 GCA_028283985.1 Rhodothermales bacterium
TTCGTCCCCCTGATGGCCGCGGCGAACCCGCGGATGCCCCGCTCGCGCTCCGCAAAGACGCTCTCACCCACCACGGTCGCGTCGTCCACGGCGATCCCCAGCGCCAGGACGAGCGCCATCAGAGAAAACATGTTGATGGACACGCCCAGGAACCCCATCACCAGGAAGGTTCCCATAAACGAGACGCCGACCCCCACAGCCACCCACACGGCCAACCCGATCTCCAGGAACAGCGCCAGCACCAGGAAAACGAGCATCATTCCGAGCAGTGCATTCTCGATCATAAGACCAAGGCGTCCCCCGACTTCCTCGGAATCGTCTTTCCATATCTCGACGGAGACGCCTTCAGGAAGCGTCGGTTGAACTTCGGCCGCGAGATAATCCTTGACGACCTCAGCGATCTCAAGAACCTGTTCTTCCGAGGTGCGGTAGACATCCACGCGAACAGCCCGCTGCCCGTTGTAACGCACAATGAGATCGGTGTCTGCGAAGCCGTCCCGTACGGTCGCGATGTCACCCAGGCGAACCGATGTTCCGTCGGACCGCGTCAGGACGATGATGTCTTCGAAGTCTCCCTGTTCGTAGTTCTGCCCCAGGGTTCGGACGAGAATTTCTTCCTCGTCCGTGGAAATTTTGCCCGCAGACAACTCGAGTGAACCTTGCCGGACCGCCAATGCGACATCATCCAGAGTAAGTCCGAGCGCCCGAAGCCGATGGAGAGGCGCCTCGATCGAAATTTCGTACGGGCGAGCGCCGCTGGTCTCTGCCAAAGACACTTCGGGTAGAGACGAAATCCCTTCCTCGATCTCGTATGCCAATTCCTTGAGCGTGTGTTCCGGCACATCTCCATAGACCAGGAGGCGTATTACGCTCTGCCGGCTCGTCACTTCGCGCACTTCAGGCCGTTCGGCGCCAGCGGGAAAGGTAGGAATACGATCGACCTCAGCCTTGATATCGTTCAAGGCGCGATCGATATCCGTATTCGTTTTGAACTCTGCGATCACCGACGCGAGCCCTTCCGAGGCAGTGGCCTCCACTCGCTTCAGGCCGTCTACTGCTCGGATCCGCTCTTCGATCTTCCGGACAATGGACTCCTCCACTTCCTCGGGAGCGGCGCCAGGATAGGGCACGAGGATCTGGACACGGTCCAGGGAAAAGTCGGGCAGAACCTCCTGAATGAGATTGCCAGCCGCTGCCAGCCCGGCTACTACCAGGAACAGCATCAGCAGATTGGCAGCGACGCTGTTCCTCGCCATATAGGCTATGGGACCGCGCTGCTCCCGGGCGGGACGATCATCCCCGTTCATGGGGCTTCCACAGCGGTGGTCCGCACCGCCATGCCTTCCGTCGCAAACTGAATACCCCCTGTGGCAACCGCCTGACCTGCTTCGAGCGCTCCGGTCACATACACGTCGTCATCGGAACGCTGTAAAACACGCACCGGGACAATGGTCAGCGCCGTGTCGCCGCGTACCGCCCAAACCTCGTTGCCGGGCCTGAGCGCCGAGCGACGAACAATGAAGTACCGGTCCGGAACGATCCCCTGGATATGCGCTTCCACAAACTTGCCCACAAGAAGAGGCGGTGCGCCGGGACCGGCGGGAGCACTGTTGTCCCCTGCCAGGGCGCCGCCCGCGAAGGGGGCCGGAACGCGTACAATCACGTCGATGGTCCGCGTCTGTTCGTCCAGAGAACTCTCCGCCCGATCTACATAGCCCTCCCAGGCGTAGCTTCGATCGCCGTATTCTGCGATGACACGGGCGGTCACCCGTGCATTCCCGTCGCCCGCTCTGAGGTTCCAAAGACCGGGAATGAGCGCCGCATCGGCATCGGAGAGCGGAACCACCACCTCCACCGCATCAGAAGCGTAAAGGCGCCCCACGCCCTGACCGGCTGCCACGAACTGACCTTCATCCACGGACTCGTCCCGCACAATCCCGTTGAAGGGCGCAAGGACCTCCGTGCGGGACAAAGCCAACTCGGCATCGGCCAGCAACGTGCTGTCTCTGACCAAGGCGGCCCGGGCCGCCTCGAGCTGAGGCTCCCGAAGCGTCAAAGGACTGGCGTCTGAAGACGCGGCGCCCGTCTCGCGGCGTTGAAATTGCGCATATTCGGAACGTGCGATCAGCGCTTCTTCTTCAGCCTGAAGAAGCGCTACATGCTGGGCAGCCACATTGGCGCGCGCCTGCTGCACCCTGTTGCGATAATCGGCGTCATCGATGCGAAACAGAACCTGCCCCTCCTCGACACGCCCTCCACTCTGAAAAGCAGGGTCCACCCAGGACACCTTACCGTTGACTTCGGCGGTGACATGGATTTCTGCAGTGGGCCGAACCGTGCCGGCCCCGAACACGGGGATGGAACCGACCCCGGCAACCACAGGAGCCGTGATTGCAACGGGCGTTTTGTCAGGAAGAGGCCGGACCTCCGGTTCGGGCCTGAGTTGAACCAGCAGAACGGCCAGAGCCATGCATGCGAGCAGAATGCCGCCAGCCACCAGAAAGCCTTTGCGTCGAGTCATCTGTTTTCTCTATTTGATACCGGCTGAGCAGAAGTCATTCGCGGGGCATCCGACGAATCCGGCGCCGTCCATGCGCCCCCAAGGGCACGGTGAACCGCAAGACGGGCCAGGGCCAAATCTCGCTCTGCGCCTGCGAGCGCGGACTCTACGTTCAGACGAGTGAGTAACCCATTCAGGTAGTCCATGTAACTGTCAATTCCGGACGCGTACCTCTGTGACTTGAGCGCCGCCGAAGCCTGGGCCTCCTCCAGACGAGAACCAAGAAAGGCATGACGCCGTGTTGCGTTTTCCAGTCCGGCCAAGGCAGCCTCCACCTCGTTTACAGCCGTAACCACGGTACGCCCGTAGGCGGCAGCCATCTCGTCGAAACGGGCATGGGCAAGCGCCACATTGTTTCTGAGACGACCGCCCTGTATGACCGGCGCGGTCAGATTCCCTATCAGGTTACGGAACCACTGGTCTACATTGAAGAGCCCGTCGACTTCCGTGCTCTGCAACCCGATAGATCCCGAAAACGAGAAGGTGGGGAGCAATTGGGCGCGACGGGCGCCGATCGCGTAACGGGCCGCGTCCAGCCGCTGTCCGGCGGCGATCACATCCGGCCGCTGGAGCAGAAGATCGGTCGGGACGCCTGCCGGAACAGGATCCGCTGCCGGGGAGGGAGTAAGCGCGTCGGGAAGGATCGCTTCCATATCCGGCCGATAACCGCCCAGCAATACGGAAAGGCGTCCCTCGGCGCCGGCCAACAGACTTTCGAGTTGCGGCAACCTCGCCTGTGCGTTGCGCAACTCCTGACGCACCCGATAGAGATAGAAAGACCCTGCAAGTCCCCGGTCGTACCGGGTCAAGGCCAATTGCTCCTGCTCCATAAGGACATCCACCATCTCGCGGGCAAGATCGGTCTGCCGCCGCAGATCGGCAATCTCGAAATAGGTCGTGATCGTCTCGGACAGGATTCCGATGCGGGCTGCGTGAAAGTCCGATTCCGAAGCAAGGTGTTCGGCGCCCGCTGCAAGGGCATCGTTACGAACGCGGCCCCAGAAATCCAGTTCGTAGGCAAAGTCGGCGCTCAGCGTATAGGTAGTGAGCGCCAACCGGTCCGGTAGCGTGAAAGGTATGGGAAAATCGCTTTGATCCCCGCCCAACCCCAACTCCTGGATTTGCGCGCCAATGCCGGCGTTCGTGGGCGAGTCGATGTCGTTGACGCCCCCGCCCGCCTGAACCGCCGGGAAGTATGCGGCCCTGACCATACGGGCCCTCGCTCTTGCCTGTTGGACCCGGGCAACCCCCGCTGCCAGATCGAAGTTGGAGGCAAGCACCGAATCGACCACGGCGTTGAGCGCCGGGTCGGCGAAGGCATGCCACCATTCCACCGGTTCGTGGGGACCGTCCGCAAGGCTCTCCGCGAAATCACCGGGCAGTTCCGAAACAGGCTCGGGAACCGAGGTACGCGGCGCCAACGAGCACCCGGCGAACAAGGCGCCCGAAACAAGCAGGCACAGAACCGTTCGTATGGCTGTCATTGGCGTTTCAGGGTGCATAGTCGTCTTGCGCCGGAGCGGACGAAATTCAATCCACGCCCTATTCCTGTATAGCTATGGTATCCACAAGGGGACAAAGTATCCAGATTCATTGAAAAATGCTATAAGGCCCACACCAAAAAGCACGGGCGTCTTCCAGGATTGCCAGGAACGTTTGGCCCTGACGGTGGATTTGGCGCTTCCTGAGATTTCTTTTGCCGGTTCCATACCCATGCGTGTAACTCAGAGTACATGCCGAATCGCCGCCTCCAGACCATCCACCATGTTGCTCAGGGTCAGATGTTCCTGTGCGTAGGCCAGCGCGTTCGCCGAATACCGCTCCCGATCCGCCAGTACCTTTCGAACGCCTGCTGCAAGCGCTTCGGAAGAATTACCCGAACACAGCAAACCCGTCTCTCCGGATCGGACATACTCGACTTCGGGACTATGGAACTTCACCCCCCCGGCGGGATGGTGCAGCGACACTACGGGCAGCCCGAAAGCGAACGCATGGTTCACGGCCAATCCCAGATACCCCGGCATGAGCATCAGGTCCGAGGCGTACAGCCAGGGGCCCGCTTTCTCGCGCAACAAAGATCCGAGGAAACGCACGCCTTGCAGCGAGCGAGCCGATACCTTGGCTTCCATGACCGCCCGCTCCGGCCCGTCCCCGATAATCAACAAAGTGGCAAGAATCTCCTTCGTAAGGCGAGCCCAGGTTTCAAGCAACATATCCGTCCCCTTCTCCGGGATAAGCCGCCCTATGTAGACGAGAACCGGACCGTCGGGGGGGATAGCGAGCCGACGCCGGACGGCCGCTTTACCCTCCGCCGCCAGTTCTTCCCGCTGCGTAAACATGGGAGCCAGATCCATCGTGTTCCGGGCAACGAACAGGTTGCGTTCGGGCAGGAACGGACGTAACAAGTTTGCTATGCCTTCCGTATAACAGGCGCACCCTTCTACCCTTTTCGCCAGCGCAAGGCGGTATTTGTCCAGGAAATGGCGCCGGGGATCGAACGCCCTGTGGTTCGACGAAAAGTGTCCCCAGAGCACCCGGCCCGCCCCCAGCGACTTCGCGTAACGCAGCAAAAACGGGAGCGTAACGGAGCGGGGGCTCTCCTCCGCGAGAATCGCCGCCGGGGCGCCGTGCCGCTCGAAAACGCTGCGAAACGGCTGTGCGTGTATTCTTTCCCCGAAGAACCAGCGGTTACGGAGGGAAACGTGCTTGTAACCCGGTTTACTTCCTTGAACCAGATTCCCCAGGGAGGAGGCTCCCGGCGGATCGCCTGCGCACGCAACCAGCCGCCCGTCGAACCGCTCGTTCAACTGCTCCAGCACCGGGATGCGGTACCAGGGGATCATCCGGGCAAAGTAATAAATGGGGCGGCGATCCGAAGGCATTGCGGTAGCGGAATCAGCGTTCCGGCAAAAAACGCCAGGACTATATTCGTATAACGAGTGGTTCCCTCATTCATTCTCCTGCCCCGACTCCCAGGCCCGGACTTTGGGAATCGCAGCGTCGAAAATGCGCTCGTAATTCAGACGCTCCACCTGGGCGCGCACATCAGGGGCAAGACGGTTCCATAATGGCCGGTACATCGTATGGGTCCGGGCATAGGCTTCCCAATCCGCCGGCCCCACGGAATCGGTGCCGAAAAGAAACCGCGTAGGGTGCCTGGCTATGAGCGCGGCCCAGGCATCCACCGTTTCGTCATCCTTGACAAGGTACTTCGCCACCTCGTCCCAGGAAATGTCGAGCATCACGTGCCGGTAACGCGGATTGCTCAACATACGGTCGAGCAGTTCGACATGCTCCGGGGACGGCGCCACAAAACGACCCAATCCCGTATGGGCCCAGACGATGGCGGCCCCGGGATGCGCCGCAAAGACGTCCAGCAGGTCTTCGTAATAATCCGGGTCGGGCCCCGGACGCACATTGTCGATATCGCAATGCAGGATGACCACCAGGCCGATTTCGGCGGCTGTGGCCAGAATCCGGTCCAGGGCAGGGTTGCGCAGACTGGCCGTATGCCCCGTGATCTTCGACGACACGAACTCCTTGTGAATGCTGAACTCGCCGATACCGGAGAACACGCCGGGGAACGTACGCAGGACCCGCTCGATGTGGTCGGCGGCGTACATGTCCGTGGGATTGAAACCCGTAATCATGGGGTCCACTCGTTGCCGCTCCGACTCCGACAACGACAGGTATTCGCGGGCGATCGCCGCATCCACGAACGAATAGTAGTAGAGCGCCGCGTCCGAGCGCAGGTAATAGTCCGGCGCCCGGTCGCCGGATAC
>JANQSQ010000401.1 GCA_028283985.1 Rhodothermales bacterium
GCGTCAGTATCCAGCGCCCGCATGACCGGTTTCGCAGAAGGTCCGTCTGCCCGATCAGGGCATGGAGCGCATCGGCGTCCACGACGACCGGGGCTGCCGCGGTTTCCAGCAGCCGGAGGACAAATGCCCGGGTGCCCGGCGCCCGGCCCAGTCCGCATCCTGTCACGACGGCCCCGGATTTATCCAGTCGTTCCGAAAGCGCCTCCAGCGCACCTTCGGCCTCTATACCGTCGCCGGAGGCCGGGAGCGGAATGGTAGCGACATCCGTGAGTTGAATTTCCAGTGAATCCCGGATGCGGTGATCGCATCCGCACACTACATAGCCGGCTCCGGCGCGCGCGGCTCCCTCTGCGGCCATGACTGCCGCGCCGGTCATTTCTTCCGAGCCCGCTACGATCAGCGCCAGCCCCACGGAGTACTTGTGCGCTTTGGCGTTGCGTACGGGCATCCAGCCGCGTACGAGGTCGTCGGAGGCGCGGTATCCGGACCTGACCGGGTCTCCGTCTGCAACTTGACGGAGCACGGCGCCCGGGATGCCGATATCGATCACCGCGCATTCTCCTGCGTATGCAGGTCCCTCGTGCAGGCAAAGTCCTGTTTTGAGGGCGCCCATGGTGCAGGTCAGGTCGGCGCGGAAAGCAGTGCTTAGGGGTTTGCCGAGGTCGGCGTGGAGGCCGGTTGGGATATCTATGGCCACTTTCAGGCCGGACGCCGCGTTGAGTCGCTCGACCAGGGTCCGCACCGGCTCGCGCAGGTCGCTCTCCAGTCCAATACCCAGCAGGGCGTCTACATGAACGGCTGCATGGGGCCATGCGCCGTCCGGTTCGTACGGGAAAATATGGAGCCGGTCGTCGGGATCTGTTTCCGCCAGTTTGCGGAGGGTAGCAAAATGCGCGGCGACATCCCCGGTCAGCGTCCCGTCGGCCGATTCGTCCTCGCTACGGTGCAGATGGAGCACCTGCACCATGGCGCCTGCCTCGTAGAGGTATCTCGCCAGTACGAACCCGTCTCCTCCGTTGTGCCCCTTTCCGCAGTATACGCGCCATACACCAGTAGCGCTTCCCGGTTGTATTGCCTGCAAGAGGCGCATGGCGGCGCCTTTTCCGGCCGACTCCATGAGGGTGTGGGCCGGTATGCCGAAATCGTGGATCGCGCATTCGTCGGCGCGGCGCATGGCCGCGGCGCTCAGAACCGGTTCGGGGCGCATGGCAGGCATGGTCATGGAATGGAAACGACCGCTGGAATACGAAGCGTGTCCGGCAAGGTTGTTTCCCATCGGGCGCGGACGCGCACCGGTTCCGCCGAAAAATATGCCGGTTCCGGCGAGCGGTACGGAATCAGCATGCCCTTGTCCCATCGATCGTTTTCGTTCCGGTCAAGCCAGGCGCGGAGCTGGTACGCCCCGGCGGGCAACCGCGGCAACAGAAAGGCGCCGGTAGCCTCCGCAGTGGCCCGCCAGGGGGGGGCTGCATCCTGCACATTCAGGGTATCCGGCCAGGTTTCGACGACCACGGGATGCGGCTCGCCGGATACGACAATGCCCTGGATTTCTCCGGTTTCTTCGAGGGGTACGGCCTCGGGGGCGGTATCTTCTTCCGTTTCCGGGTCGGCTGCAGGCAGACGCAGGGAATCGGCGCGCATGGCGTCGATCCGGGTCAGCATCCAGGGGATTTCCAGCGATGCCCCCGATGTATCCGCGAGCAGCGCGGGGACCGGCGGCGGCGCAAAGGGTTCTCCCGGGTCGGGGCGGGTATTGTAATTTGCATCTTCGAGCGCCGCCACGAACCAGTGCCGCTCCGTCATGTATTCGAACCGGAATACCCCGTCGGAATCGGTTTGGGTACGGTACGCCGGACGAGCGGGCAGGGAGTCGGGCGGAGCGCCGTCGTGCGCCGCATACGCCAGCACGTCTATGCCGGGAGCGGGCGCGCCGTTATGGCTTTGCACGACCCGCCCGGTCAGGACACCGGCATTCAGGGTCGGCCCCGTCGAAAAAGCAAGGATG
>JANQSQ010000304.1 GCA_028283985.1 Rhodothermales bacterium
GGGCGAGCGCGAGGAGACGCATTCCGTGGAGGTTACAGTGACGGTCGTTCCCGCGCAGCGCGTGATCACGATAGGCCCGGGCGGCGCGCGTTTCAGCACGTCGCGCGCACTGCCCGTTGCGTTGACCGAGGAGCAAAATCTCAGCATTTATCCGGACGTGGCGTTTTTGACGGAGGAGCAGCCTCACGGCGCGTTCGAGCTGTCGAATCCGTCGCTCATCCCGCTGGAGATATCGGTGTCGGCCCGTTTCGGGTATACGGAGGCGACGGAGACCGGCCGCGAGGTGGTGGTAGAGGATGTGTCGGCATCTCGTCTTGGCGATTTGTCGTCCGTGGTGGACATTCATCCGGGCGTGCTGGTGCTGATGCCTGGCGAGAAGGGTCTGGTCCGGTACGGGATGAAAGAGGAAGCGTACATGGCGATGTCGGAGCAGGGATATGCTGCGTTTTTCGATGTCGTGTCCGTTCCGCGCCGGTACGCGGATATGGACCGTATGCCTGAGGAGGTTACGGGGGAGAGAACGGCTCGCGTGACGATGCGCGTACCGGGGGTGTACGTACCTAAGGAAGGGGCGTCGCAGCTGCGCGCTACGCTGTCGTCGATATCGTATGTGGGTTCGATGTCTGCGACGTTCCTGTTGGAGACGGCGGATCATCCGTTTGCGGGCGAGGTGATTGCGTACGACGGAGACGGTCGTGAGTTGGGCCGCAGGAAGGCACTGGTCTACACGCGCAGCCGGGTGCGTATCCCGTTGGACCGCATGCCTGAGGAAGGGGCGGTATTTTTGCGTTTTTCGCCGAGAGGATCGGACCGCGTGCCGGAGCCGGCGTCCGTTGAGTGGAGCGCGCCGCGCAGGGATATAGGCGATTACATAGGGGGAGACATAGGGGATGTGGGCAATACAGACGGGACAACGACCTCACAAGCGCTTGTCCGGAAACCGTGATGTGCAGGTCATACCGTATGTAAAACGACAGCAAATTGGAGAGGAGATGCAAATCTTCCCCTGAACGGCATAATCTTGTCCATTTGCAGGCTAACTGTTCTCCACGACTGTATCTGGTTCCGGTGCATCTCGAAGCGTTCTGCGAGTTCGTCCAGCGTGCTCTCGCTGCGCACAGGAGGGCTACCTTCGCTTTGAACAAAGGACCACTATCGGGTTCTGCGTGTGCGTCTTGACATGGGTCTGGCGGGTTGATTGTGTCGGATTTCAAGTACTTTTATTTAGGAGTTATTGACAACTTATTATAAAAAGTCACATAATATAATTTTGTTATCGTATAGGAATTATTGACAACTTCTTGTAAAGAATCGAGTAATCGAATTTTGTTATGACATAGGAGTTATTGACAATTTTTAATACAGGGTCACATATATTAAGGCTC
>JANQSQ010000305.1 GCA_028283985.1 Rhodothermales bacterium
GAATCGGAACGATGGCCTCAAGACATTCGATTTTGCTGTCGCCAATCCACCCTTCTCCGCCAAAGCCTGGACGAACGGGCTCGATCCGGACCACGACCGATTCAGGCGTTTCGAGTACGGCATTCCCCCGCCAAAAAACGGGGATTACGCCTTCCTATTACACCTCATCGCATCACTCAATAACAAGGGCAAGGGCGCGATCATTCTGCCTCACGGCGTATTGTTTCGCGGGAACAAGGAGGCCGAGATTCGCAAGAATCTGATCCTGCGCGGCTTCATCAAGGGCATTATCGGTTTGCCTGCCAATCTTTTCTATGGCACTGGCATTCCTGCTTGCATCTTGATTATAGACAAGGAGCATGCCCATGGCCGCGCCGGCATTTTCATGATCGACGCAAGCAAGGGCTTTCTAAAGGACGGCAACAAGAACCGCCTGCGCGCGCAAGACATCCTCAAGATTGTTTATGTGTTCAACGAGCAGGAAGAATTGCCCGGCTACTCCCGTATGGTTCCGGTGTCGGAGATTGCCGATCCGGCCAACGATTTTAATCTCAATATCCCGCGCTATATCGACCCCAGTGAGCCTGAGGATATACACGATCTGGATGCTCACTTGAACGGCGGCATTCCCGACCGCGACATTGACGCACTCGAAGACCACTGGAGTATTTTCCCCTCGCTGCGTCAGGCATTATTTGCGGGCAACGGTCGGTTGGGCTACAGCGATGCCCGAATCGAGGCGGGGCAAGTAAAAAACGCGATCCTCGACCACAACGAATTCAAGAACTACAGGGAGGGGATTACGGCTGTCTTCGACATTTGGCGCAAGACACACGAACCGCTCCTGAAGGCACTTGCACCGGGCGCCAAGCCCAGGGATGTCATCCGTACCCTGTCGGAAGACCTGCTGGCGCGTTTCACCGACCTGCCGCTACTCGATCAGTACGATGTCTACCAGCGGTTGATGAACTACTGGGACGAGGTCATGCAGGACGATGTGTATCTGATCGCAGCAGATGGCTGGGCCGATGCCGTCGGGCCGCGCGGGATTATCGAGGACAAGGAAAAGAAAATCAAGGAAACGCCGGATCTGACTGTCAAGCGCAAGAAATACAAGATGGATCTGGTTTCTCCGGGATTGATCATCGCGCGTTACTTTGCCGATGAGCAGACAGAGATCGAGGCACTACAGGCCCGGCAGGAAGTTGCGGCCCGCGAACTGGAGGAATTTGTTGAAGAACACTCGGGGGAGGAGGGCTTGCTGGCAGAGGTGGTGAACGACAAGGGCAAGGTCACTAAAACTGCGGCGGCAGCAAGGCTCAAGACCATGCGGAACGAGCCGGAGAGCGATGAGGAACAGGAAGCACTCATGCGCTGTCTGGCTCTGATCGAAGCCGAGTCAAAGGCGGGGAAAGCCGTTAAGGACAATCAGGCCGCGCTGAACGAGCAGGTGCTGGCCCGCTACGCCTCGCTTACCGAAACCGCCATCAAGTTGCTGGTCGTAGAGGATAAATGGTTTGCCGGCATCCGGGGCGCTATCGAGAGCGAGGTGGAACGGCTTACTCAACGCCTCGCCGGGCGCGTAAAGGAACTGGAGGAACGCTACGTCCGGACGCTGCCGGAGTTGGAGCAGGAGGTGGAGGCATTCGGCGCCAAGGTCGAGAGGCACTTGAGGCGGATGGGGGTGTCACTATGAGTCAAGTATTCGATTTCGAGAATCTCGTCGAGTTGTTTCGGCGAACCCACGAGGAGACGCGCCACACGGCAGCGCGCGCTGTCGATCACTCACTCGTAGTGCGAAACTGGTTGTTCGGCTGGTATATCGTCGAGTATGAACAGCATGGCGCGGATAGGGCGGAATACGGAGCAGCACTGATAAAGAGACTGGCGGCCAAACTGGCTATACGAGGCTGCTCCAGTCGGAATTTAGCGTTATCGAGCAAGTTCTACAGATGCTACCCGGAGATTTTGCAGACGGCGTCTGCAAAATCAATGACGGTGTCTCAAGACGAGATATTGAGTAGCAACAGGACAACCTCTGCTCTCCAGTTGGCAGATCCGGAAATGCCGGGAATTGTGCAGACACTGTCTGCAGAATTGGTGAAGCGATTTTCTCTTGGCTGGTCCCACTACGTCACTCTTCTGACCATTGACAATCCAGAGGAGCGCCGCTTTTACGAGCTTGAGGCTACAGACAATGGCTGGAGCGTGCGCGAGTTGGAGCGGCAGATAGCTAGTTCCCTGTATGAGCGGCTCGCACTCAGCCGCGATAAGGAGGAAGTTCGTCGGCTTGCCAGCGAGGGGCAGGTGGTAGAGAAAGCGTCAGACCTGATCAAGAACCCATTGGTGCTGGAGTTTCTTGGGTTGGAGGAAAAGCCTGTCTATTCCGAGAGCGAACTGGAAACTGCGATCATCGACCGGCTTCAGCACTTCTTACTGGAGTTGGGTAAAGGTTTTCTGTTCGAGGCACGGCAGAAGCGGTTTACTTTCGACAACAGACATTTCCGTGTGGACCTGGTTTTCTACAATCGGCTCCTGCGCTGCTATGTTCTGATTGACCTCAAGCGCGGCGAACTGACCCATCAGGACTTGGGACAGATGCAGATGTATGTCAATTACTTTGACCGCTATGTGAAAACTGACGACGAACTTCCGACCGTTGGCATTGTGCTCTGCGGTCGCAAGAACGATGCCGTGGTTGAACTGACGCTGCCGGAAGAAGCCAATATCTACGCATCGAAATATCAGCTCTATCTGCCGTCGAAACAGGAACTTGTAGCCCAGTTGGAAAGCGTCCAGAGAGAGTTGAACTATCTGGAAAGCGAAGACGATGCATAGCGGGAAAGGGACAATGGGCGGTACTGTTGGAAATGGGCATTGTGCGTTATCGGAAGAGGTTCCGGTGGGTTACAAGCAGACTGAGGTGGGGGTTATTCCACGCGATTGGTCCGTGTTCTCCATTGGCGAGCTTTTTGACTACTTGTCTACGGCTAACAATTCGAGAGCCGATCTCGACAACACGGGTGTCATCGCGTATGTACATTACGGGGACATCCATACCCGTTTTCATCACTTCATAGACTTCTCTCGCGATAATTTACCATGCCTATCGGCCTGCAAGCGGGTTAAGGCTACTCGGCTTCGTGATGGTGACCTGATTGTCGCAGATGCCTCCGAAGACGAAGATGGCGTGGGTAAAAGCGTGGAAATTCGCAATTTGGGCGAGGCTGAAGCAGTGTCGGGGTTGCATACCTTGTTACTTAGATCCAAGGATCAGCGGGTGCATGATGGCTATCGAGGGTACCTTCTTGAAAAAGCGCCCGCGAAAATTCAGTTGAGGCGTCTTGTCACAGGTCTGAAAGTCTTCGGAATATCTAAACAGGCTCTCAGGAATGTCCGGGTACCTCTGCCATCGCCTGTCGAACAACACGCCATTGCCGAGGCATTATCGGATGTGGACGGTTTGTTTGCGGCGTTGGAGGCGCTGATCGTCAAGAAGCGGGCAGTCAAGCAGGCCGCCATGCAGCAACTGCTCACCGGCAAGATTCGCCTGCCGGGGTTTAGTGGGGAGTGGGAGAGGAAGCGGTTGGGGGACTTGGGCTCCTTCTCGAAGGGCCGCGGTATCAAGCGCGAGGATGTCTCTGGAGCGGGCCTACCGTGTATCCGCTACGGAGAGTTATATACACGCTATAAAGACTATATCTTGAACCCAGTGTCGCGTATTTCTCCGTCTGTGGCTTTGGAGGCGCTTCCGATCAAGAAGGGCGACCTTCTATTTGCAGGCTCGGGTGAGACAGCGGAGGAGATTGGTATATGTGCGGCGTATCTTGGCGAAGAACCGGCTTATGCAGGTGGAGATATTATCACATTGACCCCGTCAGGGCAAAATCCAATTTACCTTGGTCACCTGATGAATCATCCAACCGTGGCAACACAAAAGACCCGTATGGCCCAAGGGAATGCGGTCGTTCATATCAGTGCAGGTAACTTGGCTCAGGTGAAAATAGATATTCCGCCTCTCGCAGAACAGACCACAATCGCCGAGATTCTCTCCGACATAGACACCGAGATCGTCGCGCTGGAACGACGACGAGACAAGACCCGTGCCGTCAAGCAGGGCATGATGCAGCAGCTGCTCACGGGCCGGGTGCGGCTGGTCCAACCAACATACACTACGGAGGACATTGTATGCTGAATATCTTCGCCAAGTGTCTCTTGGTATCAACATCTCTTTCACCCGTGCTCATTGCGGTAGCTATAAATCAGTTCGAGCGCGGGGAGCCATGCACGAGTTGGATATGGTGGCTTGTAGCGGCTTTTGTTCTCGTGTTACTCTGCTGGGCTCTTTTGAGATATGCAGGGAGAAAAGTACAAGAATGTTTGCTCTTTATCAAGGAGTTTGAACGCAAAGATCAGGAAGTGCTCACATTTCTTTTTATCTATCTTCTGCCCTTCCTTCGATCAGAACAATCAATATTTGCTACTGGCTGGCTCACAAGTGGGTACATTTTGGCAATTATTATCCTTGCCATCGCATATGCCGGCGCCTTTCATTTCAATCCTGTGATGCGTATATTATTCCGCTATCGTTTTTATGCTATAAAGAACGATCATGGAATATCCAATCTTCTGATTAGCAAAACAGATCTTCAACAGTCTGGCCAAAAAATAAAAACTGTTAGACTCGCACGGAACGTACACTTACATACAGGCAACACACATGCTTGAAAATTTACATCTTGCGGCTATTGTAAAAAAGACTGGAACAACTCACCTCCTGCGAATCCCGCTGCACCAAGGGTTACAGGGTGATCTCGCGGAGAGTTGGCATGAACAGTACACTATCTTCACGGATGATGTTCAGGAGATTGATTTTGATGCTGGTTACAAACCTGAAAAACATGAGCGTTTCCGAATACAGGATTATGAACTTCCCGAATGGTTGGTAGGGCAAGACAGCCTCTCGGTGCCATATCTTGACACCATAAATGACAACGATGTGGTTCTTAACGCCATCCAGGGAATCATTGCATTCGCCCGAGATAGCCAAGGTGCGGAATTGATGCTGTTCCAGAACTTCAGTCGCTCTCATGTGATCAAGCCTGGGCGTATCCTGCTTCTTGAAAAGGATACCTATACAACTATGAAGAAGCCAGCCCTGACCCTTGATACAAAATTGAGCGCTGTTTACCTGGCAGCTGATAAAAAATTGCTCTTTCACAGCTTTCGAACCGTCAACACTTTCTTGCCGCTCGCTGACTTCTACGAAGAAGCGTCCGAGCGTGAGATTCGGAGCATCCTACAACACGAGCGTCTGTATCCAGAGGATGCAGATGCCCTTGCTGCTGGTGCCAATCAATGGTTCCGTAAGCGTTTTGCCATGCTCCGGGATTCGGAGATACTTGATCAATACACTGTGCAACAGATTGCGGATCAATCTAAGGACTACGAAGTGAACATTTGTCTGGATGATGATCGGATTGTCTTTCCGGCTGATCGGACTCAAGCTAAACGTCTGCTCCAGTTCCTCAATGAAGAGTTGTTCCGCGGCGCCATCACGGAAACCCTCTACGAGACCAATTCGAAGCGAGAGGCCGACTAAAATTGCACTTATCCGTTATAATGCCCTCGCGCCATATCAGATACAATGACCCCTCTCCGCATCTTCATCAGCAGCGTACAAAAGGAGTTTGCAAGCGAACGAAAGGCGCTTGCCGACTACCTGCGCAATGACCCGTTGATGCGGCGCTTCTTTGAAGGCTTCCTGTTCGAGGAAATGCCGGCTTCGGACAGGCGCCCCGACAAAGTATATCTGGATAAAGTAGAGCGCTGCGATATCTATGTGGGCTTATTTGGAAAGGACTACGGGGCCGAAGACGAAACCGGACTATCGCCGACGGAACGGGAATTCGACCATGCCACCGCGCTCGGCAAACACCGCCTGATCTTCCTGAAAAATATGGACTCCGGCGTGCGGCATCCAAAGATGCAGGCGTTGATCGGCAAGGCCGAGGCCGGATTGATCCGAAAAAGGTTCAATACGCAGGAAGAACTCGTTATTGGTCTCTATGCTGCA
>JANQSQ010000308.1 GCA_028283985.1 Rhodothermales bacterium
CTATCCATCAACTCAAGGAGCGGGGGTACTGGGTGGCAGGAGCCGACGTCGGGGGGGATGTAAGCGTATGGGAAATGACATGGAATCGCCCCATGGGGCTCGTTATCGGAAACGAGGCAAAGGGTATTCGTCCGGCGGTTCTTGCCGCGTGCGACTACCGGGTGCGTATTCCGATGATCGGTCCTGCAGAATCACTGAACGCATCCGTGGCGGCGGGTATTCTCCTTTTTTCTGCAGCGCGGATGGATACTTCCTCTCTCTGAGGGTAACAGTTTTTCATTCCGGTCCACACGAGGGAGTTTGTTCGGGATGCCCTTTCGCAGTCACCGGAAGCGTTTGGCGCCTTTCAGGGACAAGGATGAAGGTCGCGCAGATAGCGCGGTGCTCCGTACGTTGCTGCCGGTTCGTTTTGTCTGATGCGTAAGAAAAGGCGCCTTGCCGCTCTACGGAGGCGGAGGGGGTATGTCATCTCGGCATAATGCAGTCCTTCGGTCAGCGCTTCGCCGAGTATCTCCGGGGATATGTTTCCTTGGAGGGTTTGTGCTGTATCGGTTGCGGCTTGTGCTTCTTCCTCCGTTTTCGATTCACTTCCATGGGCAGATGCATGGAGCGTGCCCAGTGCATCAAGCCCTGCTATCCGAATAATCTCGTTTCGGGAAGAGGTAATCAGGGCCGAACGGGCCACTTGTAACGCCTCGGGCGCCTGCATTTTGGCGAGCGCCCGAACGGCCTCTGCCTGCACGGACTGATCCGTGTCGGTTTGTGCGGCGCGTAATGCCAGTGCGATCAACGTGGGGCTGGATAATGTCTGGTTGAGCGATGCGAACACAGCGTTTCGAACATCCGGTGAGGCATCTTCATAGGCCGCGGCGAGCGCCCGGTCGGCGGCTCCGCCAGAAGCAAGATGCGCCATGGACTGCACGATGGCTGTCCGCACCCGTACGCCCGATTCTTCGTCAAATGCGTTTCTCAGTCCGAGCATCAGCGCGGGATCGGGCGGAAGGGAACGTAACGCTTGCGCAGAGGCGAACCGCGCTTCCGGCAAGGATGCATGGCGCAACTGGGCGATCCAACCCGCTGCCGGCTGGCTGATCCGGCTTTCCATGAGCCCTCGCGTTTCCGGATAGACCGTAACGAAGCGCGGCCGGTACGGGAAGGGCAGGGCAAACTCTTCGATCCGCTCGTTCAGTGTCACCTCGAAGCGCTCCGTGGTTCCGAGCGCACCGGCTTCGAGGGTAAGGACGATGGGATAGACCGCCGGGGGACGTCTGTTTTCCTGGATTTCCTCGATATGTACGCGCAGCACCTGGCCGTCGCTTTCGTACCGGATGGCGAACAAAGGACGATATAGCCAGGCGTTTGCGATCTCGGAAACGTCTATGCCTGTAGCTGCACGGACGATGGGCATCCAGAGGTTCTGGGCATACTGCATCGTGTCCGATTCGGCATGGGAAACGACTATGCACCCGGGACGTTCTTGCGCCTGCATAGCGTGCGTAGATTCCGGACTTGTTCCCCAGATCCACAGCAGTGCCCACACCGGAAATATCCAGCGCGTGAGAAAAGCGGCCCAGGTGCGAATCATGCCGAAAAGTGGCATGGATACGATCGGTATGGCTTCATAATCCCCGCCTCTCCGGTGCGGAAGATGCAGATACGCGCAGGGAAGGTATCTTCGATCCCTGGAGGACCACACATAGCCCCCCCACGGAAACGTGCAACACAAGCTGAGCAGCATGGCATAGCACGGCGTAGGTTGCGGCGGCTTCATGGCTGAAGGCGAAAAGATAGACGAGCGCCTGGATCGTAATATAATG
>JANQSQ010000315.1 GCA_028283985.1 Rhodothermales bacterium
ACCGGAAGCCATGGACATCGAGAACGAGCCGCAGTGGGCCCACGACATGTACGGCACGAAACGCACGCCCCGTTCCACCAGCCGCCGCGCCAGCAGGCAATTGTTCGCATAAGAGACCGCGCCGGGTTTCGTGCCGTACATGTCGTGGACCCACTGCGGCTCGTTCTCGATGTCCATGGCTTCCGGTACGGACATCTGCATGCGGAAGGCCATTTCGTACTGGGCCATGCGCGACAGCGTTTCGGGATCGCCGACTTCCTCGTAGTCCCGCCGGTTGATCGCATTGATCGTTTCAATGGATTTCTGGCGCAGTTCGCGGCTCATGCCCTGGGGATTGCCCACATAGAGCACCGGATCGCCGTGCGAGCGGCACTGTACGCCCTCGTAGACGGTGGGTAAAAAGCCGCTGCCGAATACGCTGCGCCCCCCATCGGGCTGCTTGCCTCCGGAAAGCAACACGATGAAGCCCGGCAGATTCCGGTTTTCCGAGCCGAGTCCGTAGATGGCCCAGGATCCCATACTCGGCCGCCCCGGACGGGCATGTCCCGTGTGCAACAGGAGTTGCGCCGGCGCATGGTTGAATTCGTCCGTGTGCATTGCCTTGAGGAAAGTCACCTCGTCGGCTGCCTTTGCGAAGTGCGGGAGCATGTCCGAGACCCATGCGCCGCTCTCTCCGCGCTGCGCAAACGTAGCCTGCGGTCCCAGCATCTTCGGGGTTCCCTTGATGAACGGGAAGAACCTGCCTTCCAGCAGGGATTCCGGGCACAACTGCCCATCCAGACGGTGGAGTTCGGGCTTGTAGTCGAACAATTCGAGTTGGGACGGCGCCCCGGCCATATGCAGGAAAATAACTCGCTTTGCGCGCGGGGCGAAGTGGAGCCCCCGGATGCTGTCCGCAGCGCCCTGGATTGCGGAATCGGCGGCGGCGCATCCGGCGAGGGTCGGCAGGGCCAGACCGCCAAAGCCTGCGGCGGCGGTTTTCAGAAAGTGACGCCGGGTGATCCGGTGGAGCGCGTCAAGACGCCGCTCCCTGTACGCTGCATCGGAATATCCCATAGTTATTCTTTGGTCAGAAAGGCGTCGAGGTTGAGGATGGCGTTCGCCGCCACGGTAAGGGCGCCTTCTTCCGGCGAAGCGGATCCTGTTATTGCCGGGGAGGCCGGCTTTCGCGCGGTATACGCCGGTCCGGAGCCGTAATCCGTTTGCACCGCCTCTTCGTATCCGGCGAAGGCGTTCTCTTTTATGTGAACGAGCGCGGCGGCGGCTTCCGGACGCTGCCGGTAGTCGGCGAACGCCGTTTCGTACAGGGTTACCAGATGCTCCAGCGCTTCTTCCGGTGGATCCCGTTGCAGCGCAAGGCGATATCCCTGCCGCAGCCGGTCTTCGGGGGTGTCGTATCCTTCTTCCTGCATACGGCGGGCGAGCGCCACGGCCGCTTCGACATACACGGGGTCGTTCAGCGTCACGAGCGATTGCAGCGGCGAATTGGTGCGGATGCGCCGGGAAGTGCACAACTCCCGACTCATGGCGTCGAAAACGAGCATCGACGGGTACGGGACGGTCCGGCGCCAGTAGGTATACAGCGCGCGGCGGTAGCGGTCTTCGCCTTCGCTCGTTACCCACGTGAGGTCACTGTACGGATTGGTCCAGAGTCCCGGCGGTTGCGGGGGAAACACGCTGGGTCCCAGCATCTTGTCGCTGAGCAGCCCGCTGACGGCGAGGGACTGGTCTCTGATCTGCTCGGCGGTCAGCCGGAAACGCGGCCCCCGGGCGAGCAATTTGTTATCCGGATCGATGTCGAGCAGTCCGGGCGAGACATGCGACGACTGGCGGTAGGTGGCGCTGGTCACGATTTCCTTGAGCAACCGCTTTACGCTCAACCCGAAGTCCTGCGAAAATTGCAGGGCCAGGGCGTCCAGCAGTTCCGGGTGGGTAGGCGGTTCGCCCTGCGTCCCGAAATCCTCGACCGTTTCGACGATGCCGGCTCCGAACAACTGCTCCCAGAAGCGGTTCGTCGCGACCCTGGCCGTGAGCGGGTTGGCGGGGTCGAAGAGCCACTGCGCCAGGCCCAGACGGTTTCTCGGAGCATCCTCCGAAAAGGCCGGCAGCGCATCGGGCACGTCGGGATCGACGGGTTCGCCGTGCACGAGCCAGTTGCCCCGGTCGAATATATGCGTGGCGCGCGCCAGAGCCGCCGGGAGTTCCCGGATAATTGGCGTGGTGAGCGGTTGCAGTTCGGCAACGGCTTCTTGCAGGCGGGAGCGTTCTGCAAGCATCGCCTCGAAGGCCGGATCCATGTCGATGAACAGGCTGCGCAGGACAAAAACATCGTTCGGGCTGCGCCGGTCGGCTTCTTTCTGCGCTATGCGGATGAGCGGCGGGAACAGGGCGCGTCCCTCGAAGAAGGGAGGACGGTCCGTATCCCGGGCGTATTCCTCGAAGCGTTGGGTCCATGCCGCGAAATCGTCGGGCTTCACGGCAGCATGCATTTCTTCTTCCAGCTTCTCCAGGTCGGCAATCAGCCGTCGGCCCTCTTCCGGCCGTTCGTCGAATTCGTAGAGTTTCGGCTCGTTGTTGTCCCGGTCCGTATCGGCCGTGTTGTTGAAGAAGGCCAGGAGTTCGTAAAATTCTTCGCTCCGGAACGGGTCGTACGGATGTCCGTGGCACTGCACGCATCCGATGGTGGTCCCTTGCCACACTTCGAAGGTGGTGTTCAGGCGGTCCATGACGGCGGCGACGCGAAACTCCTCGTCGTCCGTGCCGCCTTCCGTATTGGTCATCGTGTTCCGATGAAACGCCGTGGCGATGAGTTGCTTCGCGTCGGGATCCGGCAACAGATCGCCGGCCAGTTGCTCCGTCGAGAACCGGTCGAACGGCATGTCCCCGTTGAACGCCTCGATCAGCCAGTCGCGGTATTTCCAGATCGTGCGGGGGGTGTCTTTTTCGTATCCGTTCGAGTCGGCGTAGCGGGCCAGATCGAGCCAGTACCCCGCCCATCGTTCCCCGAACCGCGGAGAGGCGAGCAGCTTGTCCACGGCTTCTCCGTACCGCATGTCGGACGGGTCTTCGCAGAAGAGATCCGTGTCCTCCGGGGTGGGCGGCAGCCCCGTCAGGTCAAGGCTCACGCGGCGCAGCAACACGCTGCAATCCGCTTCCGGCGACGGGCGCAGGTTTTCCCGGTCCAGTCGGGCCAGCACGAAGCGGTCGATGTCATTGTTCGGCCATGCAGGATCGGATACTTCCGGGAGATTCGGCGTTTCCGGCGCCACGTAGGCCCAATGGGGTTCCCAGGCGGCCCCCTCGTCGATCCAGCGTTTCAACAGGTCGATTTGCCGGTCGTTGAGCGCCGGCCCCTCGGCAGGCATACGCTCGTCAGGATCGGTATGCGTGACCCGCCGGATGAGCTCGCTTTTTCCCCCCTGGCCCGGTACGATCGCATGCTTCCCCGATTCCGCAGGCTGGAGCGCATCATCGCGAAAGAGAAGGCTCAGCTCCGCCTGTTGTTTTACGCCGCCGTGGCATGTTACGCAATTTTCGTTGAGAATCGGGCGGATATCCTCGTTGAAATCCACCTCGCTTCCGCTGCTCCTGGACACCCACAGGACGATGGCGCTCACCGCCAGTACGGCGGCGACCGTCAGGTTCCATCGGCGCAGCAGCATGGAGAACATCGACGAGAGATTCGATGTGGGATATTATTCGAGGGCAAGGCGCGCAATCGCCCAATAAAAGGTAAACAATTCTTCAAAAATTACGTAAATCCGTTACCACTCGTTTTCTTCCTTGACGACCGGGGCGTGCACCGGCACCGGATAATTTCCTGTAAAACAGGCATTGCAGTAGCCTGCCGCGTCCCGGTTGGCGCTGCGCACGGCCTTCATCAAACCCTCCACGGACAGGTAGGCCAGCGAGTCGACGCCCAGCCATTTCGCGCGCTCTTTGTCGGAACTGAACTCGTGCGCAAACAATTCGTCATGGCTGGGGAAATCCATGCCATAGTAGCAGGGGTTGATCACAGGGGGCGCCGCCACCCGGAAATGTACTTCCCGCGCGCCCGCCTCACGGATCATGTTGACGATATACCGGGCCGTCGTGCCTCGTACGATGGAGTCGTCTACGATGACGACGATGCGATTTTTCAGTACGCCTTCCACCGTATTGAACTTGCACCGCACCCTCATTTCGCGCCGGTCCTGTCCGGGGGCAATGAACGTGCGCCCGACATAGTGGTTGCGAATGAGACCGATCTCGAATTTGCCCGAATAGCCCTGTTTCCGGCATTCGCTCACATACCCGAGCGCACTGGTATTGGACGAGTCGGGCACGGAGATGACGATGGGCTGCCTTTCCCCTTTCCTTGTGGACGGGACCGGCGCCTCGCGCGCCAGTTCTTTGCCGATTTGCCGGCGCACCTTGTCCACCATCTCCCCGTAAATCCGAGAATCCGGACGCGAGAAATACACGTATTCGAAGACGCACTGGCTGATCTCGTTCGACCGGGGCAGATGGAAGCTCCGGAATGACCCCGTTTCGGCTCCTTCCCGGTCGATCACCAGGATTTCCCCGGGTTCCACGTCGCGCACATATTCGGCCCCGATCAGATCGAAGGCGCAGGTTTCGCTGGCTACGCACCACGACGTTTCGTTCAGGCGCCCCAGCGATAACGGACGGAATCCGTTCGGATCGCGGATGGCGATAAGGCTTTCGTCCGTAAGAATCAGGAGCGAAAAAGCTCCTTCCAATTGGGCGAGTGCATCCCTGATCTGGTTGATTTGCTTGCTTCGCCGGCTTTGTGAGATGAGATGGAGGACCAGTTCCGTATCGCTGGTGGTCTGGAACAGGGTGCCCTGATCGCTGAAAGACTGGCGCAGCTCGCGCGCGTTCGACAGGTTACCGTTGTGTGAAATGGCGAGGTTGCCGTTTTTATAATGCACAACGAACGGCTGGATGTTCGCCTTGTTGTCCGAGGCGCCCATCGTAGAGTACCGGTTGTGCCCGATGGCGGCGGCGCCGAGCAGCTTGGTTTCGAAGAGGGACTGATCGGCGAAAACATCCAGTACCAGCCCCCGTCCCCGGTGGGCCTGCATAACGCGGCGCTGCTTCGTTTCGTCGTAGGCTGAGGAGACGATTCCTGACGACTCCTGACCGCGGTGCTGGAGAGCGTGCAACCCGTAGTACGTATGCCGCGCTGCATCCTCGGCGTTGAATATCCCGAAAATGCCGCAATACTCCCGTATCTGACGCATTCGGCTCCGGTTAATTGATAGGAGACCCGTACCCAGGATAAAGGTAGGCAATTTTTGCGCCGTATACAATGGACTCAGGCCGGATTGTCCGGCGCGTTTGCATCGCCTCCCTGTTTCCCTGAAAGCGAAGCGCGCCGCACATGTACGCGGCCTATCCGGTTGTTTTCGACCGTTACGACCCGCATAACAAGGTCCTCGATTTCCATCGTGTTGCCTTCTTCCGGGATGGTCCCGGTTTCGTGGAAGATCAGTCCCCCGAGCGTTTCGAAGTCGTATGCTTCGGTGTCGAGCGAGGCGTCCAGCAGTTCGTTCACGTCGTCGAGATCGATGCGCGCATCGAACAGGTACGTCGCATCGTCGAGACGTTCGTACAGTTGATCTTCGGTTTCGTCGTGCTCGTCGCGGATTTCTCCCACGATTTCTTCCAGTATGTCTTCGAGCGTGACCAATCCCGCCGTACCTCCGTATTCGTCGACGACCACAGCCATATGGGTTTTTTTCGCTTGCAGATCCTTGAGCAGATCGTCCAGTTTCTTGCCCGGAGGTACGAAAATGGCCGGTCGGGCCACTTCCATCCAGTCGAGTGGTGTGTCCCCATTAGCACTCAGCAGATAGGGTAGCAAGTCCTTGGCGTACACGATGCCCAGTATATTGTCGAGATGATCGGCGTACAGCGGAATGCGCGAATGCCCCGTGTTGCGGATCAATGCGAGGGCTTCTCCGATGCCGGAGGTCACCGGAAGCGCTACCACATCGAGGCGGCTCACCATGATTTCCCGCACGGACGTTTCTCCGAACTCCACGATCGAGTAAATGAGTTCTTTTTCCTCCTCTTCAAGCGTGCCGTGCGCTTCTCCTACATCGGCGAGCGTTTTCAGATCTTCCGGAGAGATGCGGGTTCCTTCGATTTCGATGCGCTCGCGCATGAATCGTGTCGAGCGTGCCAGGAAATTGGAGAGGGGATACAGGATGCGATGCAGTGCCGCCAGCGGTCCGGAAACCGCCCGGCTGAAGGTTCCGGCATGGCGAACCGCGAGCAATTTCGGCGTGATTTCGCTCATAACCAAGATGACGAACGTCAGCGCCACGACTTCCAGAACGACCGTAACAGTGTAACTCCAGCCCATTGCCGTTGCGACCCTGGCGGTCAGCAGGGCGGCTACGATGGCGGCGGCCACGTTCGCTCCCGTGTTCAGGATCAGAATCGTGATGAGCAGCCGCCGGGGACGTTCGAGAAGTTTCAGCACCCGCCTCGACGCACGGTCGCCTGCTTCCGCAAGCGATGCTTTCGCCGAGCCCGTGAGCGAAAAAAGCGCTACCTCCGAGCCGGAGAAAATCGCTGACATCAGAAGGAGCGCGAGCAGCGCGATTATGCAGGCGGCCACGAATGTCCCGCTCAGCAATACAGGCGCATTCTGCAGGAGAATGAATAACGAAGCAGTGTCAGGGTCCAACGGAGGGGCGGCAAGTTCCTGATGACGAATAAATAAAGTAGGGATTTGCGCATACATTCGCGCAGGAATAACGGGCGCCGAGGCGTATCGGGGGTATGTGGAGTGCGCGGCGTTCGATCTGTTATTCGTACAGGTCGTCGAGATCGGCGTCCGCCAGTTCCTTCAGGAACGCCGCGATTTTCGTGGTTACATCGTCGAAGAATCGAGCGCCCTTGTCCGGGGCGGACAGCGAAGGGTCTCCAACCCCGGTACTTTCGGTTACCTTCGACCACTGCCGTTCGGCCCAGACCCACTTTTCCCGCAGCCCCTCGATGTTGAATCGCCGTTCTGCGCCGTCGCCGGCTTCTTCGAGCGGAAGCACCAGTTCGGGGCAAAGGTACATCATAAGGCTCGTTTCCATTTCACCGGCATGATCCGCCGGCATTTCGAAATATTCCGTCAGGTCCGTAATCCGGAACCAGTGCATTTCACACAGAAACATCTCCGGATGAGCGGCGCCGATTTCCCGGAGCATTTGTCGAAAATCGTTGCCTCCGTGGCCGTTGAGTATGAGCAGTTTACGGATTTCGGTGCGCGAGACCGCATCGACAACATCCTTAAGGATCGCGGCTTGCGTACTCGGATAGAGATTCACGTCGAGTTTTATGTCCAGTTGCCCGGTATTGACGCCGAAAGGAATCGTGGGCAGGACAATGACGTTGGCGCCGGTTTCCCATGCCTTGCGCGCTGCTTCGGCGGCGATACGGTCGCATTCGACCACATCGGTGGAGTAGGGCAGGTGGTAGTTGTGCGCTTCCGTTGCTCCCCAGGGCAGGACAGCCACATCGTATGTGGTTTGCCGGACGGTCTTCCAGTTCGTGTCGGCAAGGATGTACGGTCGAATGGACATGATGGGGGTAAAACGGTTCGTCGGAGAAGAGTATCCTTAAGCGTCTTTGGACAACGCTTTTCACTATCCGCTATGCCGTGGGTCGGGATCGTATACCGGTTTCCCCATGGGGCGCGTGCGGAGCGTGCCGTCGTCCAGCGCCTGGACCCGCTCGCGGGCGATCGCCACGTATTCGGGCACGATGTCGCAACCGTATGCCTTTCTGCCGTGCATCAGGGCTGCGACGATCGACGATCCCACGCCCATGTACGGATCGAAGACCGCATCGCCCGGATCGGTCATGGACAGTACGAGTCTTTCCACCAGTTCGACAGGAAACTGGCAGGGGTGGATCGTTTTCTCCACATGATTGCTCTTGACGTTGGGGAATAGCCACACGTCGCTGGGATTTTTACCGTTCGGGTTGCCCGAAAGCTGCCCGATGTTCGGTCCCTTGAAATGCCGTTTATTCGGGTATTTGGCCGGAATGCGCACCGGATCCAGGTGAAACGTATAATCGTTGCTCCGGGTCCACCAGTTGATCGTTTCGTAGCGCCCGGAGAACCGCTTCGAGCAATGCAGGCCGTGCCCGAAGTGCCACACGATCCGGTTCCGCATCTTCAGATCGTGCTTGCGGAAGAGCGGGTAGAGCACGGTATCGAGCGGGATGATTTCTCCCTGCTCCACATAGCTTCCGACCTGCCAGCACAGGGAGCCCGAGGGGTGCAGGAGCCGCACGCACTCGGAAATGACGCGATCCTGCCGGTGCAGGTACTCTTTCAGGGGCGCCCGTTTTTCGTAGGATTTTCCGAGATTGTAGGGAGGGGACGTGACGATCAGTTTCATCTGCTCGTCGTCGAGTTCCCGCATGAATGCAAGGTTATCCTTGCATTCCATGACCGGTGTGTCCTGCCCGTTCACCCGCATCCGCGCGTTTCGTATCAGGTGGACGTTTCCCTGCGCAGCCACGGAACCAGCGCCTTGTCCGGGTCGGCGATCTCCTCCATGGAAGTGTACCACCAGCGTTCCCACCCCCGGGCCGGAAGCCCTGCGAAGAGCATCAGGTTGAGCGGATAGGTTTCGCTGTCCGTACAGCGCCGGAAGTCGTCCCGGAAAAGAAACGTCGGTTTGCCCCAGGCAATGGCCAGACCCAATTCCACCATGACGCCTTCATCCGGGGGGCATCCGTTTACCACGGCGAATATCCCGTCGGCTTCGCGCACGTCCCGCACATCGGCCTGTCCTACCTCGTAGGCCCAGCCTTCCTTGCCGAAGTCGATCTGGTTGTTGCGCTCGAAGGGTTCCCACACTTTCGCGCCGACTTCCTTCAGCGCCGCTGCCAGATCGGCCAGCGGACCGACCTTTTGCTGCGCCGAGAATCCGTAGGGATTGGCGAGATACAGCGTCTTGCGGGCGCGTTCCGGCATGGATCAGAACGGGAGATCGTCGTCCGGTTCGAACCCCGCCGTATCCTCGACAGGGGTTTTGCTTGCGGCAGCCGCATTCCGGGATCGATTCGCTCCCTCTCCGGAAAAGCCGCCTCCCGATCCGTTATCGCCTCGCGAGTCGAGCATCATCATTTCACGGGCGCGGATTTCCGTGGTATAGCGCGTGTTTCCGTCGCGGTCCTCCCAGGAGCGCGTCTGCAATTGCCCCTCGAAATACACCTTGGATCCTTTTCGCAGGTATTCGCCGCAGATTTCCGCAAGACGGGCCCAAGCTACGATGTTGTGCCATTCGGTCCGCTCGACCAGTTCTCCGTTCGCGTCCTTGTAACGCTCGGTGGTTGCCAGCCGCATGTTGCACACCGGCGTTCCGTTTCCGGTGTAGCGCATTTCCGGATCCTGTCCCAGATTCCCAATCAGAATGACTTTGTTGATGGCATATGCCATAAGAATACCTCTACATGTATGGTGAGTACGACGCCGGCGACGACACAGTGGCTGCAGGCTCGTGCTTATAGACCCGCGCTGTCCTTAAACATAACCCCCGGAGCGAATTTTTTGCCAGCCTCAAGGAGGAAATACCGAGTTTCTACGTTACGCACAAGGTCGGAGATCATGGTGATTAGTTCCTCACATTTTTTGGACATTTTGGACACGTAGCGTTTCAGGCTGTGGATAAAAGCCTCGGCCCGCCGCCGCTGGTGTACATCTTGTGGAAAACCGGGTAATTGTCCACATCGTGTACGCTTGTCCCCGGTCCGCCAAAGGGCGCGTTACGTCCGCGGCGCACCGAATCCGCTGATTTTAACGATGCAATCATGACGTCATTTACGCACGAACGCGGAGCGCTGAGCGAAG
>JANQSQ010000402.1 GCA_028283985.1 Rhodothermales bacterium
CAGCACGACATTCATGAGGTGTTGAATTATCGGTCTGCTATGCGATTGGCTGAAGAAATGCTTCTGGACATGCCCTTATCTCTGCGGGTAATTCGGGAGGCACACAAGGAATTGCTTGATAGCGTACGCGGCCAAAACAAGGCGCCTGGAGAATTCAGACGCATACCCAACTGGATAGGTCCGCCCGGATCTACGATAGAGAACGCGACCTACGTTCCCATTGGCGCAGACAAACTGCCCGACGCGATGTCCAGATGGGAGCGCTACATCCACGAAGATGCGCCGGATCGCTTGGTTCAACTTGGCATTCTCCATGCAGAATTTGAGGCGCTGCATCCGTTCCTGGACGGCAACGGGCGACTGGGTCGCATGCTGATTCCCCTCTTTCTTTGGCAACGTGGGCTTATCAGGGAGCCTATGTTCTACATCAGCGCCTATTTCGAGGCGCGACGCGATATCTATTACGAGCGATTGCTTGCGGTTTCCCGTGACGATGACTGGACAGGCTGGTCTCGGTTTTTCCTGGAAGCGGTGCAGGCACAGGCTGAAGAGAACACGCGCAAGGTGCAAGGCATTCTTGATCTCTATGAGGATATGAAGCGTCGGGTAGCAACAATGACGCGATCTTCCTACGCCATCCACGCCCTGGATTCAATTTTTCAAAGGCCCATTTTTAGCAGTACGAGTTTTTCGCAAACTGCTGGAATTCCTGGACGTACGGCAAGACGAATTCTGGATGCGCTATGCGAGGGAGGAGTGCTGAAACTGCTTGATGCAGGCGGCGGACGTCGTCAACGCCTTTTCCTGTTTCGCCCCCTTCTCCATCTCATCGAAGGCATTAATGGCTCTCGATGACTACTTTCAGCGCTGTCTGTCTACTAAACCCGTTTATCGGACACTTCTGTCCAACAAATCCGTTTGCCGGACATTTTTTGGTTTATCTGTCCAGCAAATCCGTTTGCCGGACACTTCTGACCGTCAAACCGTTCTACCGGTCACCCCCCATCCGATTTGTCCGGAAAACCCTCACCCACCATCATGAAACTCCAGTCCGTTTCCTACTCCCCGGACGAGGCGATCGAGCGCGCGCAGCGCTTCGCGGACGAAATGGCTCGCCGCCGCACCGTCCGTCATTTCGATACCCGGCCCATCCCGGACGAAGTGCTTGACGCCGCGTTACGCGCTGCGGTTTCCGCACCGAGCGGCGCGAATCGCCAGCCATGGCGTTTCGTGGTGGTGCGCGACGCCGGGATCAAATCCAAAATCCGCACGGCGGCGGAAGCCGAGGAGCACGAATTCTACAACCGGCGGGCTACCCGCGAATGGCTGGAAGCGCTGGTCCCGTTCGAAACGAACGAACACAAACCGTTTCTCGAAGAGGCCCCGGCGCTCATCGCCATTTTTCTCGAACGCTACGGACTGGATGAGGACGGAAAACGCATCAAGAACTACTACGCGTTGGAATCGGTGGGCATTGCCACAGGTTTTTTGATTGTAGCGCTGCACCATGCGGGCGTCGCCACCCTTACGCACACGCCGAGCCCAATGGGTTTTCTGAATGAGATTCTGGAGAGGCCCCGAAACGAAACGCCGTTCCTGCTGCTCGTAGCGGGCTATCCGATCGAGGACGCCGAAGTGCCGGACATCGAAAAACTGCCGTTCGATACGGTGGTCCGTTATGTGGGGTGACTGCCGCGCAGGCATTGTGTCCTTATTATTATAGAGCAAGCTTCTGCCCCCTGATCACTTCTTCCGAAACCCGGGACCGAATCCCTGCAGACCTTTCCTTTTATCCCGATGCCGCTGGCGCCCCGTTCGATTCTTGCCTGTATCCTTCCGGCTTTCCTGCTGGCCGCTTGCAGCAAGTCGATGGAGGAAGAGCTTCCGACCGAGCCGGAAATACAGCAAACGGTGTATACCATAGGCGGCGATCGCCCCGCCACGCTGAAGCTGCCTATGGGATACGATTCCATGGGTTCGCTTCCTGTCGTGATCAGCCTGCACGGCTACTCGGGCAATCCCGCGGGCCATGATGCGTACTGGGGCCTTTCCGAGCGGGTCGCTGCCGACAACTTTGCACTGATCCTGCCTGCCGGCACGCGTGATCCCAGCGGTGTACGCTTCTGGAACGCCACGGACTTCTGCTGCGACTTCTTCGAGTCGGGAGTGGATGACGTGGCCTATCTATCCAGCCTGATCGAAGAGGCGGGCGAGTACATCCCGGTGGACCGCATCTTTTCGGTCGGGCATTCCAACGGCGGATTCATGTCCTACCGTCTTGCCTGCGAAGGTTTTCCGGGTCTGACCGCGATCGCGCCGCTTGCGGGTACCTCGTTTCTGGATCCGACCCGTTGCGAGGAGGCGCCGCCGGTTTCCGTACTGCACATCCACGGCACCGACGACGACGTCATTCTCTATGCAGGAACTACCGACGGCACCGGGTACGCCGGCGCGGAGGATGTGGTGGAGCGCTGGGCCGAACGCGCGGGATGCGATCTTTCCAGTGCCGAAGAACTTTCCCCCATCAATATCGACAATATCCACGACGGCGCGGAAACCGACCGCATCCGCTATCGCGAGGGATGCCAGGACGGCATTACGGTCGAACTCTGGAGGATCAACGAGGGTTCGCACGGCCCCTGGCTTACCTCGGACTATGCAGAGCGCCTGATCGATTGGCTGCTGCATGAATCCCGGACGGCGGCCTCGTAAGGGGCGTATCTATTTGCCTTACCTTACAGTTCAGCACATACAGCGCCCCATTAACCTGCGAATTCCGTAACATGCAGGGGGATATACCGGCCTTGCCTGCAAGAGGCCGGGGACATCCGTTCATGTCGTTCTGCCCATGTCTCGCTCCTTCCAGCCTCACCTTTTCGTCATTCTCGGCGCCAGCGGCGATCTGACGTCGCGCAAGCTGGCGCCCGCCCTGTTCCATCTCATGGAGCGGCATGACGAACTGCGTTGTTGCCACATTCTCGGCGTGGCACGGTCCGACCTGTCCGATGCAGCCTTCCGGGACAGTGTCCGCGAAGCGCTGCACGAGCGGTATCCGGAGGGCTCCGCTCTTTCCGCCTGGTGCGATGATCACGTGTTCTACCAGTCGTTGGGGGGCAGCGGCAACGGCTACGATGGACTTGCTCGCCGTATCGCCTCCATCGAAAAGGAATGCGGCCTGCCCGGCAACCGGGTTTTCTACCTTGCTTTGCCCCCAAAGACCTTCCCCGGAACCATCGAAGCCCTCGGGCAGGCCAATCTCCACAAGACAGCGGGCTGGGCGCGGCTCGTCATCGAAAAGCCGTTCGGGCACGATCTGACGTCGGCCCATGCGTTGAACGACCTCGTACACCGGTATTTCTCCGAATCCCAGATATTTCGCATCGACCACTATCTCGGAAAGGAAACCGTACAGAACCTGCTGGTTTTCCGGTTCGGCAATGCGCTTTTCGAGAGCGTATGGCACCGGGGGCAGATCGAACGGGTGGATATCCAGGTGCATGAATCTCTGGGCGTGGAAACGCGCGCGGGGTATTACGACCAGTCGGGGGCGTTGCGGGACATGGTGCAGAACCATATTACGCAGTTGCTCTCGCTGGTTGCAATGGAGGCGCCCGCCCGATTCGACGCGGATTCCATCCGGCAGGAAAAAATCAAGGTGCTGGAATCCATCGTTCCGCTCCGCCCCGAGGATGTGCTGCTGGGCCAGTATGCCGCCGGCGAAGTGGACGGCAAGCCCGTAAGGGCATACCACGAGGAAAAAGGGGTGCCGGAAGGGTCTGCCACCGAAACGTTCGTCCGTCTGCGCGTGGAGATCGCCAACTGGCGCTGGCGAGGCGTTCCGTTCGTCCTCGAAACCGGCAAGCGCATGCCCGAAAAGCGCACCCGCATTGCGATCCGGTTTCAGCCGGCTCCGGTCTCGCTTTTCCGGCCCTACGAAGATACCTGCAACGTTCGCCCCAACATCCTCGAAATCACGTTGCAACCGGACGAAGGGTTCAACCTGCACTTTGACGTGAAACAGCCTCGCATGCCGCTTAGGCTGACTCCCAGAAGGCTCCGCTTCCGCTACGACGAGGTGTTCGGCGATCTTCCGGAAGCCTACGAAACGCTGCTCGGCGATGTGATCCAGGGAGACCAGACCCTGTTCGTGCATGCCGACGAAGTGATCAATTCATGGCGGCTCTACACGCCGGTCCTCGAAGCCGGCTTACCGGTGCATCCGTACGCGCCCGGATCGGCGGGCCCGAATTCCGCTTCGTGAGGCGCGGTTTTCCATGAAACGACGGCTGGAAACGTACGACCACCTCGATGCGCTGAGTCATGCGGCCTTGCGCATGATTCGCGCGAAGGCGCGCGCGGGCGCGCCGTGCAGTATCTGCCTTTCTGGCGGATCGACGCCGGAGCGTCTTTTTTCGTTGCTCGGCGGTGCGGAAGGACGTTCGCTGCCATGGCCCGACATCCGATTGTTCTGGGCCGACGAGCGGTTTGTGCCTGAAGATCATCCCGGCAATAATTTCCGGGCGGCCCGGCGCCTGTTCGTTGACCGCGTACCGATTTCGGAGGCAAACGTGCATCCGGTAAACACCTCGCTGGGTACGCCCGAAGTCGCTGTGGACGACTACGAAGCCATCCTGCGGGAGTGTTTCGAGCCTGCGCGCGGCAAGACGTTCGAT
>JANQSQ010000342.1 GCA_028283985.1 Rhodothermales bacterium
CGAAGAAAAGATCCGCCGGGCGAAGCCAGGACGAGAAATCCAGCGACAAATCGAACGGCAGGCGTAAGTCGAGCTCGTCGCCCCCGCGATAATAACTGACCGAAAGCCGATCTCCACGCCCGAACCGGTATGTGTACTTGGCGCTCGCGTCGTAGAAATGGTATCCCGTGCGGAGCGTATCCCGCCGGCCGTCCGCATTTTCTACCGGGTGCTCGCGTCCGACAATCTTGTCGAGATAGGACCTGCGCGCCGCCGCCATGAACGAACTGCTGGCGGTCACCGGCGACTCGATCACCATACGCCCGCTGAGCGGGCTCGCCGCCATGAGCACCCGGGGTTCCTGCTGCGACCCGTCCTTCATCTGGGCATCGAGGACCGACGATATCCTCCCCCCGTATTCCACGGGAAAAGAGCCCCGGTACAGCTTGATATCCTTGAATGTCTCGGTCTGGAAAATGGAAATGAGGCTGAATGCGTGCCAGGGATGATACACGGGCGCCCCGTCGAGCATGTAGAGATTCTGATCGGGAGACGCCCCGCGAATCAGCATGCCGCCGTGGAGTTCGCCCGCCTTGCGTATGCCCGGAAACCGCTGAAGGGCCTGGAACAGATCCGATTCCCCGGGAAAGGACGGCAACCTTTCGAGGCGGCGAACCGATTCCCTGAGCAGACCCGGCGAAGCCGCACCGACCGCATAGTCCGCGCGTTCGTCTTCCACCACAATGCCGCCTCCTTCCAGCGCTACGGGAACGAGCGGAACGATAACCGGCAAAGAGGTCTCCGCAATCTGCTGTTCCCCGGTCGTATACCCCAAAAAGGAAGCCTGTACGGCATAATCGCCCGGCGGCAGGGACGAGAGCGCAAAATACCCGGCGTTGTTCGTCACTGCGCCGACGCGCAGTTCGGAGAGATAGATGTGCGCGCCCGGCAGCGCTTCGCCGGTTTCCCGGTCGATCACGAATCCGCGCAACGTCCACCGGCGCGCGGTTTCTGCCCCGTCGGCGATAAAAGCGCGCACTACAACATATTGCCTGCGGCGCACGCGCTGCGCTCCGAGCGTTGCCGGCCGGTGCACGCACACAAGGGCTTCCTCGACAGACGAAG
>JANQSQ010000406.1 GCA_028283985.1 Rhodothermales bacterium
TTTGGCAGGCCAATGTGCAGAGCGGTCTGTATTTCGCGCGCTTCACGGCGAAGGCGGCGGACGGAACCCGCGCCACCAAACTCATCAAGATGGCGGTTATTCGGTAAGATGGTTATTCGATAAAATAATGGCCGGGCTACATACATACGGCAGGGGGCAGGGGGTCTGGCGCCGGGTTGCCGGGCGTCTGGCGTCGGCGCGGGTGCTCTTTGCGGTCGTGCTGGCCGGTATGCCTCTCGTGGGCGGGGCTCCGGCGGTTCAGGCGCAAAATATCGTGGATTTATACGATTTCACTCGTCCGGGGCTGGATTGGTACATTTTCGAAACTGAGCATTTCCGGGTGGTTTTCCATCATGACGGGGCGGATAACGGAAGCAGCCGGACGGCACGGGTCGTTGCCCGTATTGCCGAAGAAATATATGCCCCGATCACTTCGTTGTACCGGTATGAGCCCGACGGCAAGGTAACCTTCGTGCTCAAGGATTTTGAGGATTATTCCAACGGCGCCGCCTACTTCTTCGACAACAAGATCGAGATATGGGCGCCTGCACTGGATTCACCGCTCCGCGGCGACCACAACTGGCTGCGCAACGTGATCACGCACGAGTTTACGCATATAGTGCAGGTGCAGGCGGCGATGAAAGCGGGCCGCCGGTTTCCGTTCCTGTATTTCCAGTACCTGGATTACGAGGACGTAAAGAGGCCTGACGTATTGTACGGATATCCGGACGTGATTGTTACGTATCCCGTGCCGACACTCAACAACCCGGCCTGGTTGGCGGAGGGGACGGCGCAGTACCAGCGCGCGTTCATGCACTACGATCACTGGGATACCCACCGCGATATGGTGCTGCGGACCCGGGTGTTGGCCGGCGAGGAACTGACGCTTGCCGAAATGGGAGGATTTTATTCGCATTCCAGTTTGCTGCGCGAGGTCGTATACAATCAGGGGTTCGCGTTCACGCACTATCTCGCCGCCACGTACGGGGAGGACATACTGCGCCGGTTGACTACCGAACTCGGAAAATGGGATACCTGGAATGTCGAGAAGGCCTTGAAGGAGGCGACAGGCCGTGATGCAGCCATGGTCTATGCGAACTGGATAGAAACGCTCCGCCGCGAGTACGAGGAGCGCATGGGTCCCGTTCGGGATCATATGGTCGAAGGCCGCCTGATCGAGGCGGAAGGATTTCGCAATTTGTATCCCCGTTTTTCGCCCGATGGCCGCCGCCTTGCCTATGTATCGAACAAGGGCGAGCACTACAACCTTTCTTCCCTCTACATTCTGGATCGAGAGACCGGAGAAGCGAAGGCGCACCGGCTGGAGGGCCTGGACCTGCAATCCGGTACGGCGGCGGCACACCGGCATCGGGATTGGGGCGGTGCGCAGTTTGAGTGCTCACTGGGATATACGCAGAAAGCGAAAGCCGGCGTGGGCGGGTCCGTAACCTGGCATCCTGACGGAGATCATCTGGTATATGCCCGCGCGAAAACCAATGCGGAGGGGTATCTGTTTTCGGACCTGTACCGGTTCGATCCGGAAACAGAAGAAACGGAGCGGCTGACCCGCAACCTGCGCGCGGCAGCGCCCGCGTACAGCCCGGACGGTTCGCAGATCGCCTTCCTGGGGCAATCCGACGGCAGCGCCAATCTGTATCTACTGGAGGTATCGAGCGGGCAAACGCGCCGCATCACGCACTATGACGACGGCGCCCAGGTAACCGAGCCGGTCTGGCGCCCGGACGGCGCATGGATATACCTGACGCTTTCGCGGGGCGGCGGACGCGATATCTACAGGGTTGCGGTCAATGACAGTTCTGCCATCCCAGAGGAGGTGCTGGTGTCGGATGCAGACGAACGGTCTCCTGCGTTCGACGCCTCCGGAACCTGGTTGTATTACACATCAGACCAATCGGGCATTTTCAACGTTTACCGGATGCGCCTCAACGACGGAGGGAATGTATCCAATACTTCTCCGGAGGCACTGACCAATGTAACGGGGGGCGCCTTCATGCCGAATCTGGCCCCGGACGGCGCGATGGCGTTTGCGCGGTACGATGCGGACGGTTACCACATTGCCATGCTGGATCACCCTGCGTCCATTCCGGATCCGGCAGTGTATATCCCGCCTGCCATTACCGGAAAAGGGGAGCCGGCGCCGGTTCCTCCGGACCAATGGGCGCTGCTCGATGCGTTCGACGATACGGATATTCGCCCGTTCGACGGGGAGACCGTGTTGCGGGTGCGGAGGACGCGGGGCGATTCGAACGCCGGCCAGGAAGCGCAGCCGGAAACGGAAGAAGCGGCGGTGCCGGAGAGCGTGGAGAAATACCGGAATGTGTTTACTCCGATCGGGTTTTTCCCTGTGCTGCGCATCGACAATTACGTGTCGCGGCGCGGGCGATCGTTGGGAGCGCGTGTTCCACAGCGCTCCGTGGGAGGACATCTCCTGCGCACGACCAAACTGGGCGTGTATGTGAATTCGCGCGAGATGCTCGAAGAGATGTCGTTTTTCGGGGGAATCATGGTGGGTCCGGGGTCTACGAAGGCGAAGGGGGCGGGCGATCTCCTGGCGCCTTCCAATCTGCTGAAAATGGAGCGCGACGCCTTCCTTACCATCGCATACAACCGCGGCTTCCGGTTTCTGCCGAAACGATGGGCGCCGCAGTTTTCCATCGAACTGTATAACATCCGCCGGAATGTGGAGAACGGGTTGCGGATCGAGGAATTTCCCTGTACGGCCTGTTATCCGGATACGACGCATGTGGATATTGCCTACAGTCTGTGGGAAGGTAATATTTACGCCCGCAGCAAAGTGAATAAGGCCCTGCTGCTCGAAGCCGGATACCGGTACAGTCCCTATCGCGTTTCGACCGAGCGGTTCTTCTCCGCAGAGGAAAACGGTTTCGTACCCGGTACGGCTTCGCGGTATTTTATCGGGCGCGCGTTTACGGCAGGCGCCCGGTTCCAGTCTAAGAAGCTCCATCGCCACAGCAATGTGCTGCCCCGACAGATACGCGCCGATGTACATTACGAGGCCGAATCGGGCCGCTTGCTGCAGCGATTCGACGTGGAGGACGGCATCCTCGTACCCTCGTACGAACGCGGGCGCAACCACCGGCTTACCCTGGATGCGCGGGCGGGCTTCCGGCTTCCGGGTTTGTCCGCTTCCGCGAGCCATGGTCTGGGAATCCGGTTGCGCGGCAGCACCATTCTGGGGACCGAGGTGGATGATTTTTACAACGATTATGTAGGCGGCCTGCTGCGCGCGCGGGGATATCCGTTTTACGCCCTCGGAGGCAATGAAACCTTATGGTTGCAGGTGGCCTATCATTTTCCGATATGGTCTCATGTGTCGAAGCAGGCGCTGTTCGCTTATTTCGACAAGGTATACGGTCGTATCTACGCGGATGCGGCGTTCGCCTGGAGCAAGGGGGCGCCCAGGGCTGCGGACATGCGGCGCGACATCGGCATGGAACTGCGTGTCGGGCTCGGTTCTTTTTACCTTCTGCCCACTGCGTTTTTTGTCAGCGCAACCTACGGACTGGATACGTTCACATTCGAACCCGACGAGGATTTCCTGACGGTGGACGAGAGCCGCTTTATCCGGTACGGGCACGAGTTGTTATGGCATTTCGGGCTTCTTTTCGACTTTGATCTTTAACGGCGCGTTTCGCCGCTTTTGCTCATGGATTTTGCGCTTTCCTATTTCGCTGCCGCCGGTATGATCGCTGCCGGGACCGGCTTTCTGATCTTCCTGTACCGCAAGACCGGCACGCTGCTGCCGGCGGACGCCGTAGAGCGGCTGGGGTCGCTCATGTCCATGGCGCTCATTGTGACTGCCGGGCTCCTGGTGTATGTAACGTACCGGGTCGATTCGGGAAGCGGGTTCGTTTTTTCGGGAGCCCCCCGGCTGGAGGATACCGAACTGGGTGCTCCGGCCCCGGATTTTGCGTTCGTGGAGCTGCTTTCGGAAGAAGAGATGCACCTGTCCGATTACCGCGGCAAGGTGATCCTGCTCAACTGGTGGGCTACCTGGTGCGCGCCTTGCCTCGAAGAATTACCGGCGCTCAACGGGCTCCAGGATCGCTATGCGGACGAAGGACTGGTCGTGCTCACGATTTCGGACGAATCGCGGGCGACGCTCGTTGATTTCAACAACGAGTTGCCGTTGCGTACGGTCGCGGGGTATGTCCAGGACGAATATCTTGAAAACCTTTCCGATCCGTTCCGGCGCACCCTTCAGATTCGCCCGACGACCTATGCGATCGACCGGGATGGCGTGATCCGCGATTTCGTCCTGGGGGCGCAGGACGGCCTGGCGTTCGAGCGCATGATCGCTCCCTGGCTTAAACAGACCGTTTCTTCAGAATAAGGATGCTATGGATACTCTGATCAAAACCACTTTGCTCAGCACTTCACGTTCGCGCGAATAGGACATCATGATTCCATCGTTGAAATCAGCAGAAAACACTGCGAATTCGGGGCATCGTGGGCATGAAGTGCCCTTCGGGAGGCTGAGAGGGGCACGCTGGCTGCGTCATTCCTCATTATGCGGGGCCGCCACCTGCACTGCTTCGTCATTTCTTGCCAGCGCACCCCCCTCAGCCTCTGAGCTTTGCGGACTTAATCAGAGTATCCATATGCAACGCATTGTTTTGACAGGATTGATCGTGTTTGTCTTCCTTACGGTGTTCCGGCCGGCGCCGTTGGCGGCGCAGGATGCAAACGAGGATGTCATCTCCGCGGCGCAATTGCGATCCCGGATGCTATACCAGGATATGCCGGGACAAGCTTCGGAAAGCGTCGTACGCAGCGTCCCGCTGGCTTTCGGGATGTCGGCGGTTCTGCCAGGCCTCGGGCAGGCCTACAACCGGAACTGGATCCGTTCCGCGGCGGCGGTTGCGATAGAAGGCGGGTTGCTGGTAGCCTATTTCACCTGGAGAGATCGGGGACGCGATGGCGAAAAGGCCTACCAGGCGTATGCCCATCGGTTCTGGGATCCGGTCCGGTACGCTTCCTGGCTGAACGATTACGCGGCCTGGCTTGAAGCGGGCGCCGAGGAAATGACGCTGGGCGCCGCCGCGATTTCCCCACCCGGCGGAATCGACTTCATGAGGCCGGACGCATGGACGGACGCAGATCGGCAGCTTGTCCGGGAGTTTTTCGATGCGATGCGCGCGGTCGAGCGCGAGGTATGGCATCCGGAGACCGGCGCGGCCTTTTCGCACGAGATCCCGTATTTCGGCGAGCAGCAGTACTACGAACTGATCGGAAAATATTTTCAGTTTGCGCCCGGATGGGTGGACTACCCTGCGTGGAAGAGCGGCGAAGATTTTACCGACGCCATCGATCCGGAGCGAACCGGCGCAAACGGTTCCAAGCCGAACGTACAGGGCCGGTTTCTGGACTACGCCGACGACCATGCCCACGCCAATACGTTACTCCGGCGCGCTTCGCGCGTATCGGCGGTGCTTGTGCTGAACCATGTGCTTGCAGCGTTCGATGCGGCTATTGCAGCCCGGCTCCACAATCACCGCATCGAAACGAACATGGGGGTGGGGTATACGGGATACGGGCCGTATCGTACGCCGGAGATATCCGCTGCGGTGACGTGGAGGTTTTAAGCGCGCGCGAGGCGATCATCCTGCGCGCCTGGCTGGTCCGGAGTAAGCTATCAGTGCTTCTCCCGGGGGCTTGTACGAATAAAATAGTATATTTGCTGTACAGTGAATATTGATTTAATTTCAAATATTCGCTATTATAATATTATCCACTGTGCAGCAAAAATTAGAAAAATGGCGATACATAATGCACATATGTACGAAACGGACCTGATCGACAAGCTCCTTGAAGTTCTCCGGGAATTTCCGGATGTCGATGCGCATTCGTCCATTTCAGGACTGAAGCGCGATCAAGGCATTGACGTAGAAATCGAGGTTGACTTCGCCGGAAAGAGTTATGTATTGCTTGTTGAACTGAAGAAGTCGGTGTATCCGCGAGACGCACAGCGTATTCTTTGGCAATGGAGGCATTTTCTTGCTGTTGAAGGCGCCAAATACCGTAAGAACGAACCTGTGCCGTTACTGGCGGCCGAATCGATTTCGCCGGGTGCGAAGCAATTGCTGAAAGACGAGAAATTCGGTTATTTCGATAGTGGCGGCAGTCTCTTTATTCCCGCGCCTGGCGCCTATATTTATGTCGAAAAACCACCTCCCAGGCCCCTGAAAAGATTGGTTGGCGGTCTCTTTAAGGGAAAACGCGCGCAAGTCCTCCACACGCTTCTTCTCCGACACAATGAGTGGTTTGGCGTCAAGGAACTTGCCGAACTGGCCATGGTGTCGCCGGCGACCGCTTCCGAAACCCTGACAGCTTTGGAACGCTTTGAATGGATCAGCGCCAAAGGCAAGGGGCCTTCAAAGGAGCGGTGTCTTGCCAAGCCTGATGCATTGCTTAATGAGTGGCAAAAACAGATGACCGCTGTTCCTCGCAGTCTTGTCTGTCGTCGCTACTATGTTCCGGCTTCCAAGCCGGATGAACTGACCCAGCGCCTCGCCCGTCTTTGTGAGATGCACCATGTCGAATATGCCTTGACACAAGAAATTGCGGCCCAAATGTACGCTCCACTCCTGACGTCAGTATCGCGCGTTGCCTGTCGCATGGCTCCGGGCCGTGCGGCCGAGAACGTGATCGGCGAGCTTGGCGCGCGAGCCGTCAGTGAAGGAGCGAACCTTACTGTCATCGAGACCGAATCGCAGGGTGAGTTCATGTTTAAGGAAAATATGGACTCAATGTGGCTGGCCAGCACCGTCCAGGTTTATCTCGATCTGCTACAAAGCGGCGGACGTGCAAAGGACATGGCTGAGCACCTCCGACACGAAAGAATTGGTTTCTGATGAACAAACCTGGCACTGTCGGCGGTTATACGAATGAAGTGACCCGGAACTGCGAACGCGTATTGGTGACGCTTCTCCGTGGTCTGGGCCCCTGGAAGAACTCAGTCTACCTGGTTGGTGGTCTCACACCACGCTATCTCGTGAAAGCGGAGCCGCCTGATGTCCCCGCTCACGCTGGGACCGGTGATGTCGATATCGTCGTCGAGCTGCAAATGCTCGCCGATACCGATGCCTATTACTCCCTCGAAGAGAACTTAAAAAAACTGGGTTTTGAACGAGCCGAGAACCACAAAGGCGAAAAGGTCTCGTGGCGATGGCGGGCAAACACCGAAAGCGGTGTGCCCATTATCCTGGAATTGCTCGCCGACGATCCAGAGATCGGGGGCGGCAAAGTCCAGCCGCTACCGACGGCGGGTAATATTTCCGCGCTCAATATCCCACATGCATCAATGGTTTTCGATCACCACGAGACTCGGGAAATCAGCGTAGAGCTACTCGGAGAGGACGGTGTTGCAACAGAGACTATTCGTTATGCCGACCTTGTCGGTTTCACATGTTTGAAAGCGTTTGCGCTTGATCAGCGTCACGAGCGCAAGGATGCATACGATCTGATTACTGCATTGAAAATTACGATGCCGGCCTGGATGCTGCTGCCGAGGCATTCCGGGCGGCGCTTAAAGGTCGGCACAAAGAAGTCATCGAAACCGCACTGGCTATCCTTGTCAAACGCTTTGTCGATTCCGGCGAAGTCGAAGGCTACGCGAAGGATGGTCCGGTCGCAGTTGCGAAATTCGAGCTGTCCGACGATGAGGAAATGAGGGAAAGGCGGATTTTGCGCCAACGCGATGTCAGCGATTTGGTTGCGCGATTCGTGCATTGCGCAGGAAAGTGAGAATCGCGCAAGAAAGGGGGTATTGCGCAAGAAATACTTGTTCGATTCTATGTCTTTTTGAGTAAAAACTACTCACAAGAGGTGAAAACGGATCGTTGGAGACCCGGCGGGCTCCGCCAGCGCACTGGTATCGCAAACGGCAGCGGGGGCTACCTTCGCCTTGAACGAAGGACCTATGGGTTCGTCTCGACATGTGTTTCGTCGGGTTGATTGTGTGGGAACAGGGCGCAGTATTACACCTTAATTCCCGAGAGAATCTGTCCAATCAAACCGAACCACCTCTCAGTTCCGCTCGTCGTCAGCGATATTTTCGGTCAGGACGACATCAACAACATGCTGGGGCGCTACCCAGCGATTGAGAACAAGTACTACAAACCGTGGCTAACGAGTCGCGCGGTACTTGATCGAGTGCTCCACAACGCTGAAGTCACCCGCAGCGAATTCGAGGTCCAAAATATCTATCGTCAAATTTGCCGATATGTTGAAACAGAGGCATTTGGGGAAGCGGAAGAACGTCTTGCAGAAGGAAACGTTGTCATGATCGCCGGGCCACCGGGGATCGGTAAAACGATGCTTGCCCATATGCTACTCTACGAATACCTATCGCAAGAATGGCAGGCTGTCGTTATCGACCGCGACGTCAATGAAGGGGCGAGGCTTTTCCAAAAAGGCAAAAAACAAATTTTCTATTTCGACGATTTTGTCGGTGCCACCCTTATCGGAGAAGGCATCACCGCAAATGACACAGCCCTTCTTTCGTTCATCGGTATGGTGCGTGATGATCCGACTTCTCGTTTCATTTTGACGACACGGGAGCATTTGTACGAGCAAGCTCTCGCGCGTTCTGAACGTTTGCGGCATGCAGGCCTTGACGCTGATCGCGTCATATTACGCCTGTCGCATTACACCCTTCGCCAGCGTGCACAGATCCTCTATAACCATATTTATTTTAGCGACCTTCCTGGCGCACATGTGAAGGTGTTGCTGGAAGATAACTTTTTCCAACAAATTATTCGCCACGAACGATTCAACCCACGTGTTATTGAGTGGATGGCCTCGCAGCAACGTATTCGACACATCCCAGCGTCGGGATACCGTGCATTTGTTACCCAACTCCTAAGTGACCCGATTGAAATTTGGCGACATGCCTATGAAGAAGAGTTGAGTGATGCTGCGCGATCCCTTCTTCTCACTTTGTGGAGTTTTGAAGGCCGGGTACATCAGGGGCTTTTGGACCATGCGTTTTTGAAGTTGCACGCCTTTCGCGCAAAAAAATATGGATTCGAACGCACGCCACAAGATTTTAATCGCGGATTCAAAGAGATTAGTAGCGGTTTCGTGAAGAAATCGGGACGAGACACCATCGAGGTGGTTGACCCTTCCGTCCTTGATCTAATTGGCTCTGTGTTGCTGGAAACGCCAGAAAACGTTATCGACCTTTTGGTTGGAGGGACTCTATTCAGACAATTTGAGCGGCTTTGGATATTTGCGCGACAAGATAAAACAGGCGTCATCCAAAGTGCTATGTGTGGAAGGTCAAGTACTACAGTGCCGATTATCAAGGAACTTATGCTCCAAGAGAGGCGAGTATACTATCGCAGCGGCAGGATTGCGTGGTACCCCCCAGCGTATGAGCATAGACTTTCGGTTATGATCGACATTGCAATTCGGACTGGCGTTAGCGAATTTCGAGAACTAGTGGAACCGATTGCGACCCGATTTTTTGCCAAGCCGCTAGACGATGATGTCGATATCAATACGCTTGTAGATATAGCCATCTCACTACAGGAAAAAGACTCGGCTGAATTCAAATTTCTTGTGGAGCCCTTACGTGAAAGAGTGTTTGAAACAGCGAGGCGAGGATGTAGATCGGACGAGCTTCGCGAAGCTACACGTCTTTTATATGATGCGCCGTCTGAAGGCGATCTCAATTTGCTAAGAGAAGATTATGTCGCGTATTATGAGGATTTTTATTTTGATGATATAGATAATTGTTATTTTCAAGATGAATGCTATGGTCTGATTGCAGATTTAACGATGCTCCAAGAGAGGCTGAATGTTAATACTGAGACCTTGATTGCGCGAGTTGACGAGGCTCTCATGGAATTCGAAAAGAGACAAGCGACATTCATAGATTTTCAAGCGGATGCATATAAGAAGCGATGGCGAGAAGAGCGGTACGAGAAAGACGATATTACAGATATGTTCAAGGGTCTAATATCTGACAGAGATGATTGAACAGCCTGTCTGCCACATTATCGATTCGGGCAATCCGACAGCGATCAGCGCCTACGAAGGCCGAATTGCAAAACTGGACAGGGAAAAGATCGAGGTCGGGTCGTAACCAGCATGACCCCTTGAGAAAATGTTCGAAATCGTGCCAATCTTCTTGGCAACCCCTCAAAAATTATGGGCTTCCAAGCATTTGGAAGCCAAGCGAGCGCCACCGAAGCTGGCATTTCCGGGGTACCTCACCTATCCTCGCAAACCCCGGGTTTCGAGCTCCGAAACCCACCATACCCCTTAAAACGTTAGACAACCCCGCACAGCATGGCGAAATGGCGCGCCCGGGAGGATTCGAACCCCCGGCCTTTGGAACCGGAATCCAACGCTCTATCCAACTGAGCTACGGGCGCGAGCATTTGTTGCGCCATAGATAACGATTGGCAGACGCCAGGTTCCCTTGTCGTAACAGCCCGTTCCGTTTCACACAGTTTTCCTTGCTCCTGACGAATCATGGATGAGTCGCCCCAGCATCTTTCTCCGGATGTATCTCAAGGGGAGCCGGACGCCGCGCCGGGTGCACGGAGGCCCATTCCGCTGGACGGATTGTTTGAACGCCGCGGCTTTTCGCCGCTGTGGACGACTTTTGCCGCCCTGGTGCTGGCGTTCATCCTTTTTCAGATGATCATCAGCCCGCTTGCCGTAGTAGTGCTTCTGCTGATAGAAGGGGTTTCTACGGATGCGCTGCTGACGGATCCGTCCATGCTCATAGAACAGCATGCCGGCGTCCTGCTTACGGCGAATACGATCGGTCAGGTGCTGGGCTTGTGCCTGCCGGCGTGGTGGCTGGCGCGGATGCACACCCATCGTCCGCTCGCTTTTCTCCGGGTGCGGCGGCTCGATACGTCTTTGATGGTACCTGCGCTCGCCGCGCTTATTGCGCTTCTGCCCGTCGTACAGTGGCTTGGCGCGGTAAATGGAGCGCTTCCTCTACCCGAAGTCATTCGGGAGTTCGAAGCCTCGCAGATGGAGCTTATCCGCCAGGTGCTTCATGTAGACGCGAACATTGCATTTCATCTGGTCGTGCTGGCGCTTACGCCCGCTTTCTGCGAGGAGTTGCTGTTCCGGGGCTATGTACAGCGCCAGGCCGAGCGGGGTCTTGGCGTCGTGGGGGGCATTCTGTTTTCAGGGATTGTTTTCGCCCTGTATCATCTGCGTTTTTCACAAATCCTGCCGCTTGCGGCGCTGGGCGTGTTCATGGCGTATCTTGTGTGGCGGACCGGAAGTATCTGGCCGGCCATCGCCGTGCATTTTGTGAACAATGCCGTTGCCGTAGTAATGGGCGCCTATGTCGCACGGCATCCGGAACACGAAATCACCGATATCGAACACATAAATATGCCGTGGTATCTGGTCGTTCCGGGGGCATGTTTGTTTGTCCTGTTCGTGCTGGCGATCGAACGCAGGGCGCAGCACCGGGCCGGCAACGGGTCCGTTTCCGAAACGCTTCCGGGTTTGCGGCGTGAATAAATTATTAAGCGCAAATTCCAGCCCTTTACATATCCTGCGGTACGCGTGTACAAAAGTATCTTTCTTCGTCTTCTTACCGCACTGGTAGGCATTCCGATTATCGTCGGACTGATTTATCTGGGTTCCTGGCCGTTTGTCCTGCTTGTGCTGGGTCTGGCTTTGATGTGCCAGCATGAGGTGTACCGCCTGCTTGAAGAGGGAGGACTGCATCCGCATCGCATTCCCGGTTTGCTCATCGGCGCGCTTTTTGTTCTGCAAGCCGCCTGGCGTCCTGCGCTTTATGTGGCCGCTGCGGTCGTTGTAGGCGTGGGGGCCTGCTTTCCCTTGTATTCCGGATTGTCGGGGCGGGAGGGGGCGGAGACGCGTGTGGCAGGACCGGGAGGCGTCCGGCCCGATTCGCCGGGGACGCGCCGCCTCGGGGCCACACTGCTGGGGATTGCGTATCCGAGTGTGTTGTGGGCCTTTTTGATCGAACTCCGTTTTGCAAACGGGCTGGGTATCGACGATGTGTCGGCATTCTATCTGACGCTGGCCGTTTTCGTGATTGTATGGACCGCCGATACCCTGGCGTTTATAGCCGGGCGTCTTTTCGGGCGGTATCCGCTTGCGCCTGCAGTGTCGCCGAAGAAGACATGGGCTGGTGCGATCGCCGGGGTGTTCGGCGCGCTTGCGGCAGCCGTCCTGTTTCAGATGTTCGTATATGAGATAACTTCCTGGGTAAACATGCTGATTCTGGGAGTGAGCGCCGGGGTGTTGGGACAGTTGGGCGATCTTGCGGCCAGTCGGTTGAAGCGGTTGGCCGGTGCGAAGGATTCCGGCTCGCTGTTGCCCGGGCATGGCGGCGTGCTGGACCGGTTCGACGCCATGCTTCCGGTAGCGGCTGCGATGTATCTGTATCTGCGTCTGGTCGCCGGTGTCTTTTAGGGCCTGTTAAGACTATGCAGCAATGCCGGCAAGGTCCGCTGTGTGCGACGTGTGGATAATCGTTCCGGAACGGGGTACCCCGCCCCGTGTATATTTTGATCGGGAAATCACAGGGGAGTGTTATGGGTATTTTTTTGCCGGGTTCTCGTGCAAAGCATCGCAGGTTCTCCTACGAGCCGCGATTCTACGATCCCAAAAAGGATCAGGACTTGCGCCATCGCATGCGCATCAAGAGTCTTTCGCGCCGCAAACGGAGAAACCCGGCAGGAATCATTCTGTTTGTGATTTTGCTGGCGATGGCCCTGTTTATCTATTTCCAGCTTGGTTGACCCTGTTCCGGTCGCACGTTTTTTACACGTTGTATCTGTTGTCGTATGGCGCATGACGTAGCCGTGGATATCGAAGGAAGCATCCGGGTGATGCCGGAGACGCTTTCCAATAAAATCGCTGCCGGAGAAGTGGTGCAACGCCCCGCTTCGGCAGTGAAGGAATTGCTGGAGAATGCAGTCGACGCCGGCGCCGGGTCCATTACGCTGATCCTGAAGAGAGCGGGTAGCGAATTGATCCGGATCGTGGATGACGGAAGCGGTATGAGCCGGCACGATGCGGCCGCATGTTTTCAGCGGCACGCCACGAGCAAAGTCCTTGTGGCCGAAGATCTGGATTGTATCCGCACCCTCGGTTTTCGGGGGGAAGCCCTTGCGTCGATTGCGGCGGTGGCGCAGGTCGAATTACGCACGAAACGGCCCGTTGACGACGCCGGACTCTGTATCCGCAATGAGGGTGGGCGTATTGTTTCTTCGGAACCGTGCGCTATGAGCGACGGCACGTCGCTGGCTGTGCGCAACCTGTTTTACAACGTGCCTGCCCGGAGGAATTTTCTAAAAACGCCGGCCACAGAACTCCGTCATATCATAGAGACATTCCAGGCGCTTGCGCTGTCTCGCCCCGACATTGCCTTCACGCTCATTCACGACGAGGCGGAAATGCATCGGCTTCCTGCCGAAACCGGGGAGCCGGCCGAGGCGCTTCGCGCCCGCATCGGGGCATTGTTCGGAGACCAGTACCCCGATATGCTCGTCGCTGTGGGAGAGCAGACAAGTTATCTGACCGTGCACGGGTTTGTCGGTATGCCCGAGTTACACAAGAAGTATCGCAATGAGCAGTTCCTGTTTGTCAACGGGCGCATTGTGAAGAGCCGTTCGCTGGGACATGCGATTCAATCGGCCTACGAGGGGCTGGTGCCTCAAGGCGCCTGGCCGTTTTTCTGTGTTTTCCTGTCGGTGGATCCGTCCCGCGTCGATGTGAATATCCATCCGGCAAAGGCCGAAGTGCGGTTCGACGACGACCGGGGCGTGTACGGATTTCTCCATACGGTGGTGCAGAAAGGGCTCGGCGGCATGTTATTGACGCCGGTCGTGGATGCATCTTCCACCGATACGGCCGAACCCTGGGTGCTGAAGTCGCCTGCGAGGGAATTTACCGTTCCCGGAACATCCCGTCCGGCGGATGCTTCCGGATTTTCTTCCGGTGCGTATTCGGCGGGCTTTGACCGCAAGAACGAACGGGATGCGGGCCGCCAATCCGAGGAGTTGTATCGCGGTGCGGCGTCTCTGCCGATTCCGGATGCGGCGCCCGGGGAGGAGGATATGCTTCTCTGGCAGCTTCATGATCGCTACATTCTCACGCAGATCCAGTCGGGCCTGATGATCATCGACCAGCACGCTGCGCACGAACGTATTCTGTACGAGCGCGCGCTTGGTCATCTCCGGCAAGGGCAGGGGCTGTCCCAACAACTGCTGTTTGCCAGTACCGTGGAGTTTTCTCCTGCGGATTTCGAGTTGCTCAAGGAATTATTGCCGGATCTGAGCACCCTTGGGTTCGACATCGAGTTGCTCAGCGGGCGGACCGCCGTGGTGCGGGGCGTGCCGTCGGAAATACATTCCGGGGACAAGGAGGTCCTGCTGGAAGACCTGCTGGCGCAATACCGGCGCGACGACGAGCAAACCGGGGCCGAGCGGCAGGAGCGGCTTGCAAGGAGTCTGGCCCGGCGCGGCGCCATCCGGGCCGGCACGGTGCTTGCGCCTGCGGAAATGCGATCCGTCATCGACCAGCTCTTTGCATGCGACAAGCCCTATGTATGTCCGAGGGGTCGCGCCACAGTGGTTCGGATCCCCATTGATGAGTTGCAGAAGCGCTTCGGTCACTGACGGCGCATGCAGCATGGATTCCTTCGAGCGACGTATCGACGCTTTTCTTCGCCGGCATGCCCTGCTGGAAACCGGCGAACCGGTGGTGATCGGTCTGAGCGGCGGGGTGGATTCGATGGCGCTTACCTCGGTGCTGGCGGCGCTGGGCATGTCTGTGCGAGCCGTGCATGTCAACTACCGGCTGCGCGGGGACGCATCGGATGAGGACGAGGCGTTCGTGCGGAACTGGTGCGGGGAGCAGGGTATCGACCTGGTTGTGCGCACATTCGATGGGGAATGGCCGTCCGGCGCCTCGGTGCAGCGGGCCGCGCGCGATTTTCGCTATGCCGTTTTCGAGGAGGCGGCCCTGGAGATTTCCTGCAGTAAGGTGGCTGTGGGCCATCATCGCGACGATCAGGCGGAGACCGTACTGCTGAACCTGTTTCGGGGATCGGGTCCCGAAGGGTTGGCGGGAATGCCGGTCCGGCGGGAGATTTCTCCCGGATCTTCCGTACAGGTCGTGCGCCCCCTGTTGGCTGAGCGGCGGCGCGACATTGCGGCGTATGCTCGTGCGCGGGGTCTTACGTGGCGGGAGGATGCATCGAATACCTCCCCCAAATACCGGCGCGGCGCCCTGCGGGAACGCATTTTGCCCCTGATCGAAAAGCATTTCGGAGAAGCGGTCGTGAGGAACATTGCCCGGTCGGGGACGCTCGTCCGGGAATATGTGGACGAAGTGCTGCGCGATGAACTGGAAGCCTGTTTCGATGCGGCATTGAAAGGGGGAGGCGTGGTGGACGAGGCTGCGGTCCGCGCCTTGCCGCCGGTGCTGCGCCGCCGCGTATTTGTCGAGGCCCTGCGGCGATGGGCGCCCGGATTCGAAGCGGATGCCCGCGCGGCAGCCCGCATCGAACATCTTCTGGATATGCTGCCGGGCCGGCGGCTCGTATTCGGGGATACCGTGGTGTGGCGGGAGCGGGACCGGATCGTTTTTGCGCCTTCCGGTTCCTCTGTCGAAGTCGCCCCTGCATGCCGTCTCGATGAGGAGGGCGCCATCGAAATCCCCGGAGGATATTTGCATGTCGAGCGGCTCGGAGCGCCTCCCGGCGATGTGACTGCCGGCGCGCCCGACGAGGTATATCTTGATGCGCGGACGGCCCGGTTTCCCCTGCTGGTGCGTCGGTGGTCGGCGGGCGACCGGTTCGTACCGCTCGGCATGCGCCGGGGAAAGAAAATCAGCGATTTTCTGACGGACGAGCATGTGCCGCCGCACCAGAAACGCGCCGTCCATGTGGTCGAGTCGGAAGGGCGGATCGTATGGGTGCTTCCGCTGCGGATTTCGGAGGAAGCGCGCGTGAGAGAGGATTCTTCGGAAGTGGTCCGGTTACGGTTTACAAGGAACCGGGAAAGTTCAAGTTTGTGAACCCGGGGATACCCTGAAAAAACACAGCCGGCATGTCCGACAAGTCTAATCTTTCCAGATTTTCAGACACTTCCGTGTTGTGCCGGGGGGAGCGCTTCGAGGTGTACATCGACCGCGATGGAATCCGTCGCCGCGTGGCCGAAATAGGGGAGGAGATTTCCTTGCACTACGCGGGCAGGAATCCGGTGCTCATCGGCGTGTTGCATGGCGCCTGCATGTTTCTCGCCGATTTGCTGCGTGTGCTTACGATAGATTGCGAGGTGGATTTTCGGAGGTT
>JANQSQ010000358.1 GCA_028283985.1 Rhodothermales bacterium
TCCGAACGGATCCGGCGCCTTGCCCTCCAGGCACCCCTCCCCGAGCTCGTCAGGAACGGTAAAGGGATCGCACTCTTCCTGCAGGCCGAGCGGCCCAACCGATTCCCCCCAAACGCCCTTCACCGAGACCGTTACCGAGGCGGTTCGGTACATGCCCGCGCCCATCGCCGTCAAACGATACCTGTATTCCGTGTACTGTCCTGCGGAAGGAGCCGTGAACAGCGGCGCCCTCTCGTCCTCACCGCTCAGCAGATGAAGACCATCGCCCGAAAGCGACTCCCAGCCGTAGCGAACGCCCTCCTCCGGAACGCCTGTCGCAGAACAGGAAAACCCGATAGACGAACCCGCCTCAACAACAAGGCGGGATGGACAGGACAACACGAAAGGCTCCCCGGAAACACCCCCGCCCTTCACCGGAAATCCGCCTTCCTCAATGACCTGACCCTGCGCCACGGAAACGCATGCCAGAGGGCCGACGACAACCATGCACGCCAGGCGTCGGAATACCGGACTGCACCTGCCTGCAAGAATCGAATGCAAAACCCCCGCCAGCCTCCCGGAAATGTGCCGGACCCGTACGTTATACCCTGAAAGCCTACGCATCGTGTAAGCCCGGCCAGACACATCGTGCGCCCTGCGACAAACCTCTTTCTTTGTAGGGATTCATGTTTTTTATGAGATAGGCAAAAAGCCCCTATCATTTGGTACTACGAAAATAATATGAAAATTGCAAGAAGGCCATAGGCCTTCAACCACCCTGAACGGGTCGACAAAGCGCCGGAATTGCCGGTCAGGAGCTTGCCTCCTACCCCTCCACCCGGATATATATCTCCGGCAGGTGGCGCCCGGTTTGTTCGTAATCCATCCCGTAGCCGATCAGAAAGCGGTCAGGCGCACGGAATCCTACATAATCGAGGGGGACGTGCACGCGGGCCGCTTCCGGCTTGTGCAAAAGCGTAGCGATACGGAGCGAAGCCGGGCTTTGCTCCTTGATGCGTTCTATGAGATATGCCATGGTAAGTCCTGTGTCCACAATGTCTTCCACCACAATCACATGGCGCCCGCTCAGATCGATACGGGCCACGCCTTCCCGCTCGATGATCTGACCGCTGGAGGTTTTCCCTTCCTCGTACGAAGACAACCTCCGAAAATCCACCTCGCAATCTATCGTAAGCACACGCAGCAAATCGGCGAGAAACATGCAGGCGCCATGCAACACGCCGATGAGCACCGGATTC
>JANQSQ010000362.1 GCA_028283985.1 Rhodothermales bacterium
GAAAATGGCGGCGATTCATGGTAGTGGGGGGTGGGGGTGGGGAATAGAATGAAAAATTAATGTAGGGAAAAAATCCGGATTTTGGCGCGGCCGTCGTACGCTGGCGGGCTGTTTTGACAATATGGGTGGGGGGATGAAATCATGTCCAGGGATTGATTACTGTCACACCCGTATTCTCGAAATCTCCTGTGTTCCGCGTCGCCACGGACATACGGTGCGCGAGAGCGATTGCCGCAATTTGTGCATCGGCAACATTCAGTCGCCGCCCTTGCTTTTCGGCTTCGGCTACGATATCCCCGTAGATTTCGGCTGTGCGTTCGTCGAACGGGAAGGTTCTTCCTTTGAAACGATCTCTGGTCGTGTCCCAGAAACGGATCAGGCTCGACTTTCGCTTGCCATCGGGGAGCCGCGCTATCCCGTAACGCAACTCGGCGAGCGTGACGGCCGACAGCGCCAGCTTGGGTTCGTTGTCGTTGAGCCAGGCGACCACATGCGCTGAAGGCGTTGGCTTTGTCAACTCGGACAAGACATTTGTGTCCAGCAGGATCATTGCAGGTTCAAAGGCGCTTGCGGGTGGTCGTGATCTTCCAGAAACGGTTCGATATCTTCGCCGGGCTCGACCATCGAAATGAGATCGAACGGAAATCCGGAGGCCGCTGTGGTATCGTGGGTAGCGTCTCTGGCGGCATCGTCCAGAATAGACCGGACCAACGCTTCAAGGCTGCAACCCCGCTGTCTGGCTGTACGCCGGAGTCGTTCCTTGGACTCTGCGGAGAGATTGCGGATGGTGATACTGGCCATAAGGCTCTCGTTCATTTGGGCAAAAATGATTTCATGCAATCACGAAAAGAGCAAAAAATTGTTCCAACCCGTTCGTCCTTGTTTTTGGGCGAACAGGTTTTGATCAGAGTATCCTGAACTGTTTCAACCGGGGCATAGCATCCACAAGTGTCCGGCGTGCTCCCGGCGCCGCAAGATGGTATGCTACTTATGCACAAGGGGCTGGTATAGTATTCACCGCAATAAATGCGTCGAATAGTCGTGCTGTCCGTGTGCAAGAGGCTCACACAGCTATTCACCGCAAAAAATGCGGCGAATAGATATGCTACTCATGTGTGAGGGGCTTGTGCCCTAAACTGGAAAGCTGGTCCCGGTTGCCTATCTTTACAGGGGGTGTCCCTTCGTCTCCTGAGAAGAAAATGAAACCCACCTATCCGATCACGGGCGCGATCCTGTTCCTTGCGTTAACGATACCTGCCCGTTTTGTATTTGCTCAAGAGGTCGAGCAAGGGAGGAAAGCCTTCACAGGAACGGTCGGTCTTACCCACAAAGGCGTTTCCCACATACCCAGCTTCACCCTGGGTAAGCCTGCCGTTATTTTTGACATGAGCGTCGGAAAGAGAAAATTGGCGTTCGAGCCGCGGCTTCAATTTTCCACAAGAGGGAAACCCTGGGCCTTTTTATTCCGGTTGCGCTACCGAATGCTGCAAACCGAGAGGTTTCGGCTTGGCGTCGTGCTCAGTCCGGTGCTTTCCTTCATCACGTCGTCCGTCACGGAAGACGATGTCCAGCGGGACGCCATCGAAGCCCGGCGATTCATAGGCGGGCAGATACTATCCGATTACTCGCTTGCGAAAAATCTGAATGCAGGAATGCACTATCTGTATTCGCGCGGCATCGAAGAATCCACCTTTCGAAACATGCATTTTATCAGCTTCACGACCCGACTATCCAATATTGAAGCGTTCGACGGATGGGCCGTGACCTTAAACTCGCAAGTCTACTACCTGAGAATAGACGAAAAGGAGGGGGCGTATTTTTCCCCGAGCGCCGTATTGGCCAAAAGGGGTTTTCCGTTTTCCCTGTCGGCCATGATCAACAGGGCCTTCCGCACCGATGTCCCGGGGGACACGTTTCTCTGGAGCGCAAGCGTGATTTATTCGTATTGAGGGAGACGAACCGCTTCAGCCGGTCCGCAGCGCAGGAAATCTCTTTTCCGCAAAGGCGAATCCGCCGAAGAGCACGGCCGTAAAGAGGGCGTCGCCGAGGAGGGTGTTGTGGAAGTAGGGGATCGCGGCTACGTAGCATGCTATGAGCCCCTCAAAGGTTTGCGGGTACATCGACTGCGGGAATAGCGCGCCGCCCGCCCAGACACCGAAATTCGTCACGATAAAGAAAAGTACGGACCCGGTTACGGAAGCCCCTGCGATCCGCCACGGATTGCGGTTTTTGCGCAACAGGAATCCGATGCCCACCACCCCCGCGAAGGCGAAATACACAATAGGCACCGGCTGAAAGCCCAGGAGAATATCGCTGAGAAGCATGGCGGTGAAGACCATAGCGACGGCTACTCCTTTTCTGGCGAAAAGCGCGCCTCCAAACAGCGCCATGGCGCCTATGGGAGCGACGTTCGGAGGGTGAGGCAGAAAACGTATCAGCGCCGCCGCAAGCACGAACGCGCAAAGCGCGCCGAATCGTAGCGTAAGAAATCGGGAAGGAGAGGTGTGATCGGTCATGAATGCGTCGAAGGGTCGCTGGGTATGCGGTATTGTTTTCGGTGGGGATAGCTTATGCGCAAGATACGGGCAGGGCAGCGAACGATCAACGGCCCTGCCGGGATGCAGGCGGTGTCATTGCCTCGGCGGCGCCATTTTTCTTGCGCCTCACGGCATTTTTTGATTATGTTATGGGAGCATACAGGGCAAAATCTGATAAGATGCGTCAGAACTGTGATGGGAAGCACATTCTTTGTACCCGAAACGGCGTTAGATGTCGTACGCGGCTTCGCCATCACTGTGCGAACTACTACACTCATACTGCCCCTTCTCGCCTCTATCGGTCAGTCTGCGCTCGCTCAGAGCCAGACGGTTGTTATCGACTGCCTGCCGTCTTGGCAGACCAATGATCGTTTTAGATCCGAAACATTAATCAAGCACCCTTCTCTATCTCTCAATGGTTTCGACTGTGGCAGTAACTGCGCCATAGGGTACGGGCTCAAGCAGGTGCTTGAAAAAGTATATGGGGCGACTACGGAGCAGGAAGTGGTAAGAGTTTTTAAGAACATAGTAAATAAGGCCAATGATTCTTTCGAAGTTGATAAGATAAGACTGAATACTGAAATACTGCAGGCGAAAGGCTTTGTGGCGCTTGCAGCATACGTGCTCGAAAACAACGATTACGATCCGACAACCCTGACCCCGGCGCTTCCAGCGGCGGCGCAGGCCGTGGAAAATTTTCGTACGGCTCTTGATCGGACAAGCATGTGGAAAATGGAAGAGAGCATTGATGACGATGGCGTTAAATGGGCAACGCCATTAACTAATGTCGCTCGCGCCATGGATTTTTACCTGGCGCTGGAAAACGCGTATGCTCATTATGATTTACGTAAAGATAGCACTATTACATCAACGGAACTTCTTGATCAAAACAAAAAAACACGTTTAATGGATGCCTATTTAGATTTCATGAATGACTTGGAAGAGCGTAAAGATATTATAGCCAATATTTGGGGCATTAGCTTATTAACAAGGTATCATGCAGAACCCGGGAATGCATCTTTGAAAATGCAAATATCGCTTGGATATGCAGCACTTACTTATCAGAATAGTCAAGGAGGTACGCCAAATACATTATATGATCGTATTTCCCGAGCTTTCAAAGCCGCAGGAGAAGAAGCAGGAAATACAGAAGATCAGCGACGTAGATATTGGCGTTATCAATCCGATGACGGCAAATTTTTTTGGACTGAAGGACCCTATTATTTTCACCTTACTCTCAGCCAGGTTATTCCATTCTGGCATACTGCGCGTATAAATGAGTTTCTTCGGAATACGGATTTGCATTCCTATCGGTTTTCGGACCCATTCAGGTATCCGGGATGGTTTTTAAATCCTTTGCATTGGCTGGCCGATATTTCCACCCCCGACGGCAAAATGCCACCCTTGGACGACGGCCATAAACATGAGATGTACAATGCTGGCGTGCTTGCTTGGAAAGGAGTTTACGGAAATAATGATATTGGAGAAAAATTTGCACGTATTGCAGGACGCGTAAAGCCATCATTATCGGCTACACTATACCCTGTGGAAATTGCTATTCCCCGTCACTCCTTGCCTGACTCTGGACCACTCGATGGAATCTTCGGAAACGAAGATTATAACAGAGATTCTGGAGAAAATGGCCGCCAGGAAGTGGTTGTCCGGAGAACAATGTTAGACGGTAAGCAACATTATATTTTGCTCAATGGCGAGAGCGGTGATGCAATCTTGCGTGGGGAAGGACATGAACAGCCAGATCAGCTGCAACTACTCTATTATGTGGACGACACGTCATATCTTGTCGATTCCGGTTATGATAGTGCTTGGGGATTGTCCAACAGTACCTGGAATAACTATTTCGATCATAATGTAATGATCCTTGAATCCGATTCGGCAGATTTTAATACTGGCGGCATCACTTCTCCAACAGTATCTTTTCGAAAAAGACGAAAGGTGTCGAATCATGCAAATGTAGCGGAGATATATGGTAAAAGTCATGGCAACATTGATTTGCTTTCTGGCCAAAGCTTTTTGTTTCTAACAAGTTCCGATGAATATTTTGATCCAGTAGATATGGACACGGATATAACAATAAATATTATAAGTGCAAATTATTATAGAAATGTATTATTCATCAATGATAGTAATTATCCGTATATTATCGATATAAATTCAATTATTAGAAATAGAGATAATTCCCTGCCGAGCCAATTCAAGATGTATTACCACGGAAATTCCAATGACACTTCGCTGCTTCCAAATGGAAGTAACTCTTCGACATTTGAGGCTTTACGCTGGAATAATATTTATAAATCACGTGATAAATCATCTCCAGATACTACAAGCAACCAGCTCTTTATTCAGCCATTTTCAGTCGAAGACACTTTGTATTTTCATGAACAATCAGATACAATTAGAGAAGCGTATATAAGCGGCATGGCAAGAGGCAGTGGATTTGATATAAGAAAAATGGAATTGCATAATACTGATTTTGTTAGCCCTATTAATTTTACTACCGTGGCTTTTATTCGCGTACTACCCGACGGAATAGGGAAGTCGAATCTTGCTATAAAAGATATATCTTCATCAAATCAAGGAAGTAAATCATGGCCGTATTTTATTTGGATGCGTGACAATAATACTGTGGATGTTATTGTATCTCGTTCTTCCGAAGATTATGATGATTCCTCATCGTCTTTTTATGATTTTTTGTATTTTCCTATTCCTGAAGCCGATTCTTTTTATGTGGAATTACCGGCTAATCTGAAGTATGGTTTTTTGAGACTTACCAGACAGGGTGGCATATGGGATGTTGCCCCATCCTTTCAATTAAATTTGCAAAAATCTTTATTACGCACCTCGCTTTCGGGACCTGATTGTCTTGTGGACGCAAATAAAGGACGTTTCATCTCTCGCACTCGTGGCGGCAAACCCCCTTATTCTTATTTGTGGTCTTTATTCCGGACCTGTGACGGTCCCGGTCCCAGAGAAACTTGCGAGGTCTGGATTGATGGTATAGGGCCTGACTCATCTTATATTGACCATGGCAGGAGATCGGCTTGGGACAATTTTAAAATACGAGTCCAGGTAACCGACAGTTCTTCTCCTCAGCAGTCCATGACTTCAAATGAATTGGACGTACGCGTTATCTCGTCTACGGAAGGCTCGTGCCCTGTTAATACAAACAGTTCTGTCGATGCGCAAGACGAGAACGTGTTCGCATCGGATACGGACTTGCTTGAGGTCGACCAGGATATTCCCGAAACGTATGCCCTCCGACAAAACTTTCCGAATCCCTTCAATCCGTCTACCGAGATTCGATTCGATCTTCCAGAAGACGCGATGGTGTCTCTTGTCATATACGATGTACTGGGCAGGGAAGTAGCTCGCCTCGTGCAGGAAGAATTGCCTGCCGGGACACACCGCGCCAGGTTCAATGCAGGGAACCTTCCAAGCGGCGTCTATTTCTACAGGATACAGGCCGGCGATTTTCACAATACGCACAGAATGACGCTTCTGAAATAGTGGTGCATACTCTATGAATAAATTATTTTTTTGTCGCCCCTTTGTATTACACGCCTACCGCTTGGTTGGGGTAGTTGTTGTAGCTGCTGGCCTGTCCCCAGCAATTTCAGCAGCTCAGAATACGCTGGTGGAAAACAAGAACGAACGCGGTACGCACGTGCGAGTCGGAGCGTATCTTTCCGGATCGGGTATTATAGAGGACTTTCACCCTAATAGACTGTTGTACCGTCCCATTCAATTTCCCGAAGAAGATGTTATGCCTTATCCTGACGGCTTTCTGAGTATAAGATATAATAAATATCAGATTTTTTGGGGCTCTGAAAATGATGGTAATGAACATATATTCAGATTTTCTGCGCGTTACAATTATTATCCAATCGAACAAAAAATATATATATTTTTTGGACCTACTATTTGGTCTTTTAAGAAAGAATTTTCCTATATAAAAATTAATTGCATTGATGATATAATATATACAATTCGGTTCGATGAAAAATGTGATGGAGAAACAATAGTGACTGATATTAAAACGAGCCGTCCTGACGGTAGAACAATAACGTATGGAATCAATACTGGATTCGGCGTAGAATATTCTTTGTTTGATTTCATCGTATTTTCACATGAAATAGAATTTTATTTTTCGGCTTGTAAACGCAAGGATTTTATATGCTGGGGGAGCGATCTGAGATTGTTGGGACTACACCTCCAACTCCGAATTTAAGAAATTGCAGGGATATTTTGCCACAATGTCATGTCCCGGACGGCCGACCGGCCGATTGCCACATTATCTTGATCATGATTGTTCCCCTCAAATCAATATCGAATTTATTTCCCTCGATACAAAGCCTTTCCTGTTTTTTTAAAAGAGACTCAAAATCAACGCCAGGCTGAACCACCTCTTTGCGGCTTTGTCTGTCTTTGTCTGTATATTTACCCTTGGATCCGTCTCCCCCCATCTGCTGTACAAAGCGGAAGCACTGCCCTTTTCCTGCAAAGCCACTCCTTATAACCGTCATGCGCTTCTTCCACAGTTCCTGCTCCGTTTCTTTGCTTGCCGCCTTTGCATTCATGCTGACGGCCCATCCTGCTGCAGGTCAGTCGGCTCCCGATCGCGTGCTGGCGTTCCCGTCTCCTGTTTCGGGCGAGGTTTTACCGTCCGATCAGGGAGCGCCTGGCGCCTGGCATCGCATCAACAAACTGGGCACGACCGCTTCGTTGCTTCATGTGCTGGCCCATCCCGACGACGAACACGCGGGCATGCTTGCCTTGTCTTCCCGGGCATGGGGCGCGCGCACGTCCGAGTTGAGCATCAACAGAGGTGAAGCGGGCGCCAATGCCATCGGCTCGGAACTGTTCGATGCGCTGGGGTTGATTCGTACGCGGGAACTGGTGCTGTCGGGCCGGTATTACGGCCTGGACGATTTATACTTTACCCGCGCTGTCGATTACGGGTATTCCAAGACGCTGGACGAAGCGATGAGTAGCTGGGACCCCGAAGTCGTACTGGAGGACATCGTGCGGGTCATTCGCCTGAATCGTCCGATTGCTGTCGTTTCCCGGTTCTATGCCGGCTTACGGGACGGACATGGACACCACCAGGCTTCCGGGGTGCTTACCCCCCAGGCGGTAGCCGCCGCAGCCGACCCCGACCGCTTCCCGGAACAGATTTCGGAAGAAGGTCTCCGCCCCTGGTCCGTTCCGCTGCTTTTCCGGGGCGGGGCCGCTGACGACGAGCCGCACCATGTGGTTCTGGACGCCACGGCATACAGCCCGCTTCTCGGCGTCTCGTACGGAGACTATGGACGCTATGGCCTGAGTCTCCAGCGCTCCCAGACATCGGGGCGGTTCCGGAACTGGGGAGGCCGTACGTACCGCTACGAACTGCTCGGCGACTCGGCCGCCGATGCGGAGAACCGGGTATCCGACACCTTTTT
>JANQSQ010000369.1 GCA_028283985.1 Rhodothermales bacterium
AATGTCGTGCTGTCGCTCTCGCGATTCCACTTTCCGTCCAGCCTCAAATTCCAGCACTTCGCCGATAGTAGCCTGCGTACCCTCAATGCGTGACGAAAGCTCGGCTTCCTGCGTGGTTAGCTGAGCCAATAGAACGCCGGGATTGGGAACAGCCGCAAGCATTCCGTCATAGCGCGCAACGGCAGCGGCGGCAGGGCCCAACAAGGGTATCAACTCCGGCCAATCCAAACGATCTTCCGGGGGAAATCGATCTATATGGTAATGCACAGGCGCCATCGGACTTCCTCCGTATTATCAAATGTTCATGTTTATCCGAAAAACAGGATGGACAAAAGGATTTCGAGACAGGTTCTCGGAATATTTGCCGGCCAGAAGTGTCCACCAAATTAATTTTTAGGACAAATGTTCCAGAAAATGACCAACAAAGTAACTTTTCGGACAAATCAGGCAAAAAGTGACCGTTAAAATCGTTTGACCGCCAGAAGTGTCGGACAAACGATATTGACGGACAAATAATTGCAAAAGTGTCCGACAAACGGATTTGTTGGACAGAAGTGTCCGGTAAATGAAACGACGAGGGGTCGGGAGTAATTCCCGGCCAACCCGGCTAACAACACGGCCCCGGCGGACGAAAAAAGATTCGTAAAATAGGATGTATATTGAAGCCAGAAACGAAGAGTCCGGTCCGCGAATCCCTGTACCACGTCCCCCGCCAGCAATAAGGATAGCCCATGTCCGAACGACTCGTACCCACCATCCGGAATATTGCGAAAGGCATCGCCGAAGGAAGATTCCGGAGCGAGGCGGAAATAAGCCAAGGGGTTGTAAAACAGATATTTTATGAACTCAGTTGGCCACAATTCGACATGCAGGTGGTTGTGCCGGAATTCAAAATCGGCGATGGCGCAAGAAAAGTGGACTACGCGCTATGCGACCCGCCAGGAAAGGCCGCAATCCTCGTAGAGGTCAAGGACCTCGGCAAAGCGGACGAAAAAGGTCAAAAACAACTTTTCGACTACTGTGTACATCAGGGAGTGCCGATTGCTGTGCTCACCGATGGTCGCATCTGGAATTTCTTTTACCCGCCTGGGCAAGGGGACTACGACGATAGGTTATTGAAGCGGATCGACTTTCTTGACGATAACCATCGTGAGTCCGCCAAAGTGCTCGTCAGGTATCTGGATATGGGGTCCGTCCGGTCCCACAAGGCACGGAAACAAGCAGCCGAGGACTACGAGAAGGCATGGTTCCAGAAACAGGCGGTCTCAAAGTTCGAAACCGTGTGGAGGAGATTGCTCTCGGAACCGGCGGAATCGTTGCTGTTGGACTTGTTCCTGGAAGAAGTTGAAAAAGAAATGGGAACCCGTCCCGACGCGGAACAGGCTGTGGCGTTCATTCGCAAACAGGCCATGGGTGGAGGCACAATCCCGACGATGTCGAAAGCAAAATCAGAGGCGGTCGGAAAACAACGACACAATCAACCTGCAACATCTCCATCGACCCACTGGAAGCCGAATCCGCCGCCACCAATCGCTATTCCCGGCATACGGAATACCTCCAGGCAGTCCTCATTCACATTCAGGGGACAAACGCAGGCGTTCAACTCTGCCAACGAACTACTCGGCGCTCTATTCAGTATGTTTGCCGAAATGGATCCATATTTCTGCAGGAAGTACTCAGAAAGATACAATGGGCGCACGAAAAAGTACGTGGCTAAAACCCAAGAAGAACTTAACCCGGGAAGACCAGATCTGAGGAACGCGCTTCCTCTGCCTGGTGGGTGGTATATCTCTACTCATTGCAGTAACAAGCAAAAAATGCAATGGATCAGGAAAGCCTGTTCCCTGCTTGACCTGGAATTTGGACGGGATCTGGTGGTTAATCTTCCGAACGCATAAAAAAGCAGGGGATAGTCGGGATTGCAATAACCCTGTCTGCGTCGGGTCTTGCGGTTCCCTTACAAACGAACCTGCAAATATTCCTGCAGGTCGCATTCCGGCGTAGTTCGCCTTCGGCATACATATTCTCGCCGGTGGCGGCAGGCATAAAGAATTGCTTTGCAACTGAATTCTGACATCTCGAATCAAAGATACCGCTCCCGCAGAACCCCAAGATGATGCTGCGTGTGGCCTGCAGTGATCCAGGCCATGCTCCGCACGGAGAACTCGAAACCGCTTGCGTGCCCGCGGCGATCCCATGCGTCATCCGGCAGCCCCTTGAACAATAACACGGTGGCGTGCCGCGCCGCATCCCACTCCTCGACCAGTTCC
>JANQSQ010000416.1 GCA_028283985.1 Rhodothermales bacterium
AACCGCCGGGCGGATCGATCCCGTGCTCGTAGCTGGGGCAAATGCTATCCCTTCAGAGGCATGGGGCGCGCATGATTACGCCGCCATTGCACAGCGACTCATCGAGGAGGCGCGCCAAATACCCGTCGAAGACCGGCATGGCGCCTGGTTCCGGGGGCTGGTTTCCCTTGCGGAGAAATCCGCTGGCCGTCTGGAGGACTCCTCGGCATTCACGGAAGCGCTTCGGGTGTTGCAGACCCGTATCGTCGAGATCGCGACGGTTGAGGCGCAAATGATATATGACGTGACGGCATTTCGGGTAGCGCCCGGGCAGCAGGTGGAAATCGTTTTGCGGAATGCGGATGTACTCCCGCACAACCTCGTCATCGTACGCCCCGGAGCCGGGGAGATGGTGGGCAGGGCGGCGGACGCCATGGCCACGGACCCGGATGCCTTCGAGAAAGAGTTTATTCCCGACTCGCCTGCCGTGATGTATGCCACCAGGATGCTTCAGGAAGGCGAATCGGCCCGGCTCCGGTTTACGGCCCCCGAACAGGAAGGAGATTATCCCTACATCTGTACGTTTCCCGCCCACTGGATTACGATGAAAGGCGTGATGGAGGTGGTTGCCTACGACGAAGAGTAGCGTGACCAGCGTGTTTTTTGCCGCCTCCCGAAGGGCGCTCTGCATCCCTGCTTCCCCGAATCCGAAGCGTTTTCCGCCGATTCCGACGATGCGATTGTAATATCTTTTACGCGCGAACGCGGAGCGCCGACCGAAGTGGACTTGATCGGAGTATCCGTTATTCGGGATCGTTCAAAATAATTTCCTGTCTCCCATGATATTGCCTCGTTTTATTCAAAAGTCAGATTTGTTATTCGTCGCGCTTCTTGCGTTTGCCGCGTGGGTATTGGCCGGTTTTACGCCCGGCTTTATGGCCGGGGATGTCGAAAGCGGTTCGGAACGTCCTGCGGCAAACGACGACCATGCCGCCATCCTGCGCAGTCTTGACGCGGAGACTCTAAAGGCGGGTCGGGATATTTATATGCGGGCATGCGCTGCCTGTCATGGGGTGGATGGGGGAGCGCTCTTGCCTTTCGCCCGGTCGTTCGATACGGACACGTTGCGGTACGGCAACGATCCCTATGCGATGTGGCAAACCGTTACGTACGGGAAAGGACAGATGGCGGCTCAGGGCTGGCTGACGCCGGAAGAGAGATATTATGTGATCCAGTACATTCGCGAGGAACTCGTCAAGCCTGAAAATCCCGGGCAGTATTTCGAAATCACAGAGGAGTATCTCGCGGGGTTGCCCGCCGGGGAAGAAGCCGGTCGGGATGTGG
>JANQSQ010000408.1 GCA_028283985.1 Rhodothermales bacterium
GCCGCCCTGCACGAGCAGCGTCATGGCCTGCTCCCGGCTGTAGCGTTCTCCCATATCCGTGACCGCCGGGAAGCCGCTTCCCGGATCGCCGCTTCCGTCCAGACCGTGGCAGGACGCGCAGATCGACCGGTAGTACCGTTCGCCGCGAGGCAGCGGCGTACCGTCCGGACGTCTCGTCGGGATGAGTTGGTAGAACCACGGCATCTCGTTGACATTCACGTATAATATGCCGTCGGGGTCGGCCGCCGATCCACCCCATTCCATACCCCCGTCGTATCCCGGAAACTTGATTTTCTGCTCAAGACTCGGCGGCGGGAACGACCCGTACGTGCCGGACTGCGTGATCAGGTCAGTGGTCAACTGCCGGGCTTCGGGCGAGATGTTCGATACGTCGTCCAGCGTGTATTCCTGCCGCATGAGCGGCGCCGGCCGCGTGGGAAAAGGCTGCGTAGGCCACGCCTGCATATCCGGCAATTCCGACACCGGGGCAGGGCGCTCCTCGATCGGCCAGAGCGGTTCGCCCGTAACCCGGTCGAAGACGTACAGCAGCCCCATCTTCGTGCCCTGGGCGACGATGTCCACCCATTCCCCCTCGTGCCGGACGGTCAGCAGCGTGGCGGGGGTCGGGTTGTCCATATCCCACAGGTCGTGATGGACGAACTGGAAGTGCCACAGGTGCTCGCCGGTGCGCGCGTCCAGCGCAATAAGGGAGTTGGCGAACAGATTCTCGCCGTACCGGTCGCCGCCGTAGAAGTCGGGGCCTGCGGTTTCCGTGGAGGAGTACACGATACCCCGCTCCGTATCCATCGCGATGCCCGACCAGTCCGAGGCGCCCCCCGTGTATTCCAGATAGCCTTCCGGCCATGTCTCCGACCCGAATTCTCCCGGACGGGGCAGCGTATGGAAGATCCAGACACGGTCGCCGGTCCGCGCATCGAGTGCAATGACCGCCCCGGGGACGTTTTCCGCCACCCGTACGCCGAAGATAATCATGTCTTCGTAGATGTATCCGGGCGTGTTCATGCCCGCATTCGGACGGCCCTTCCAGTCGATGCGGTCGCCTATATGAAGCCAGCCGCCTTCGCCGAACGAGGGGACCGGTTCGCCCGTTTCCGCGTCGAGCGCGTACATCCAGGGACCTTTCGTCGTGAAGATGCGCCGGTTTTCTCCGTCTTCCCAGTAGATAACGCCCCGCTGGCGTCCGCCGCCCTGGTGTATGTTGCCGTCGAAGGGGTTGGTTTCGTCGGGATTGAAGGTCCACAGATGTTCGCCCGTTGCGGCGTCGAGCGCAGTTACCTTGCGGGTCGGGGTAGCCGTGTACAGCACGCCGTCCACAACGAGGTTGTTGGACTGGTACTCGTTCTCGTCCCCCGTGTCGTACGACCACGCCATTTCCAGCAGGTGGACATTCTCCGTATCGATCTGATCGAGCAGGGAATACTGGTTGCTGCTCGGATGGCCGAGATAATTCGCCCAGTCCGCGCCGGCGCCCACCGGCGCGCGCGGAGGCGCTTCGGAGCAGGCGGACAGAGTTGCGGCAAGCGCCGCAGCAACGGCCAGACGGGAGAAAAAGCGGGTCATATCGTCAGGGGGGAATGCGTGTCGAACTGCCGGCATCGGGTTGCGGCAGCCATTACAAAACGGTGTTTATTGAAACTGCATGAGCAGATTGTCGACCGTAGCGTCGGGTTGCGGCGGCTACTGTAATTAAGGTGTGCTCGTGCCGCAGGATCATGAGTCCGGGAAGAGGGTGGGGTCCAGTCCGGGAATGATCCTGAGCGCGTTTTCGTAATAGATTTTCTGCAGCACCTCGTCCGGGAGGTCCATGCCGTACATGCTCCAGAAAGCATGCCGCTTGCGGTAATACGGGAAGTATTCGTCCGCCGTCTCGAAGATGCGGAAGTAGACGTAGTATTCGGACGGTTCCCACGAATCCTTACCCATGAGTACGCGGTCCTGGTATTTCGTCAGGAAGGCCTTCGCGGCGCGCGGCTGCCGGCCCAGTTCGGCGATGACCGCCCCGAGTTCGGTGTACATGTTGGGCATTTTGTCCAGCAGGCCGCCCAGCCGCCCGAGGTCGTTTCCCAGCCAGCCGAGGTGCGCGCTGAGGAAAATGGTGTTCGAGTGTCTGGCGATCAGGTTCCAGTGTTCGGCCATGAGGGTTTCCCAGGAAGGGATCGGATCGCGTTTGCGGCGCGGGCGCTCCTTGAGCTCGAACCAGCGCTCGTTGAAGCGGTCTTGCGGCTCCCAGAAGGGGGCCGGGTCTGCCGTATGGATGAGGACCGGAATACCCAGTTCGCCAGCCTTCTGCCAGATGGGGTCCAGTCTTGGGTCGTCGGTTTTTAGCCGCGTACCGTCCTCATAGAAGATGTACATGCCAAGGCTTTTGTAAATCTTCAGCCCTTTGGCGCCCTGCCGCACATCTTCTTCCAGTTGGGCCGCTGCTTTCTCGCCGAAATCCGGATCGTCCAGGGCCTTGAAGTCGATGTTCGCGTAATGCACGAAGCGCCCCGGGGCA
>JANQSQ010000413.1 GCA_028283985.1 Rhodothermales bacterium
AAAAAGCGTCCCGGGCTTCCGGCGAGCGCCTTGCCGACGTCGAGGCGTAGCTGGGGCTGCATCAGGATCCAGTACGGTGCATGACCGACTTCGGTATTCCGGCTGCTTTGCCACTCGGCATGTCCTTCCAGCGAGAATGCGCCGCCGCCGATATTGAACGGCAGCGCCCAGTTGAAATCGATGAGGTGGCTGTTGTCGTCTTTGGGCGCGCCGCCTTCGGCGAGCCCCGCACTGCGATCCACGAGATACACATAGTCGAGGTTTGCGAAGGCGAAGCCCGGCAGGTCCAGTTGGAGCCGGAACCCGGGCGTGATCTTCAGCACTTTGCCTTGCGCTCCCCAGTTTATTCCTCCCAGCGGCCCCATCCCCAGGACGGGACCCCATGCGATTTCGTGCCCGGCGAGCGCTCCCAGGTTCAGGTACGGATACCATTCCATATATATATCCCGGTTAGCGTCTCCGGCGCCTTTGCAGCACGCCATATCCACAAAGAAAAAATTCTCGCCAAGACTCCAGCCGCTGGCATGCTGGAATGTGATCAGATGCTGCGTTCCGGTGGGGCTCACGGCGTGTTCCTCTAATGCGGAGCCCACCTGATATTGTACTTCCGTGACGCTCCACCCCTGGGCGTCGGCGCTGCCGCTGGGGACGAGCGGACAAGCCGCAATAAGGAAGAGGGTCGCGAGGAAGCGGGGGATGCTGTGCATGGAACAGGCAGGTTTTTTCCTGTACTGAAAGCGCTGTAGAACAGGCCGAAAGATACTGTACGCAGCGCCTTTGATCAGAGTATCCTGATAAGGTATTTGTGAAAACAGCGCGTTTGCCCGGTTATTACCGGCGTTCTGCTCTTTACGGACAATGCCCCGATGGTTATACTTCCGTCTCTGTCCGGTATTTTCCGCGGTCGGGGATCAGGCTATAAGGCCTCCGGTAAAAAAGCGTTCGTACAGGACGAGCCCATTCCGCTTCGTGTTTCTGTGCGGGCCGGACCGTTTTCTTAACAAGTGCAGATACCTGTCATGTCTTTTCGCGATCTGACCCGTCGTCGATTCGTCAAAACAGCCGCCCTCGCTTCCGCAGGGGTCGGATTTGCTCCGTACGCCGCCGGCGCCGCTTCTCCTTTTAGGGAAAAGCATTCCGATGGACACATACCCTTTACCCTTGGCGTAGCCACCTATTCGCTGCGCAGATTCGACCGGACCGAGACCATCTCCATGGTCCAGGCATTGCATGTGGAGCATGTCAGCGTCAAGTCGTTCCATATGCCTTATGAAGATTCCCCGGAAGATCTGGCGTCGGGTGTGCGGGAATTTACGCGGGCGGGCATCGAGCTCGTAAGCGGAGGAAACAATACGATCGATAAAGACGACGACGATCATGTCCGCATGTTTTTCGAATACGCCAGGGCCGTCGGCATTCCTATGCTGGTCATCGCCCCGACCGCGAAAAACATGCCCCGGATCGAACGATTCGTCAAGGAATACGACATTAGCGTAGCCATTCACAACCACGGCCCGGAAGACCCGCATTTCCCGGGACCGCGGGACGGTCTCGAAGTGATCCGGGATATGGACCCGCGCGTGGGTTTGTGCATCGATGTCGGGCATACGGCTCGAACCGGCGTGGATGTGGTGGAATCCATTGCCGAAGCGGGTGACCGCCTGCTGGATGTCCATATGAAGGATCTGCGGGACATGAGCGATCGGGCCAGCCAGTGCATTGTGGGCGAAGGCGCCATGCCTGTAGCCGACATTTTCAGGCAACTGGTCGAGATGAACTATCAGGGCTACGTGAACCTCGAATACGAGATTGACGCCAGGGACCCGTTACCGGGTATGAAGCAATCCTTTGCATACATGCGGGGCGTGCTTGCCGGGATGGCGGCGTAACGAAACAGGCATTTACTGAACATACCTTTCCGGAATCATCATGACGCACAAACGAACCTCATCATCTCGCAGGAGCTTTCTCAAAACCATGACCGCCGGTGCGGCCGGCGGCATGCTTGGGGGAGGCGTCATTACGAGCGGTATGACCTCGAAGAGTTACGGACGCATCCTCGGGGCGAACGATCGCGTCCGCGTCGGCGTCGTGGGCTTTTCCGCTCGGGCGCGCGGTTCGCTCATTCCTTCGCTGGTCGCTTCCGCGAAGGGCATGAATTTCGACATCGTGGCCGTGTCCGATATCTGGAACCGCCGGCGCGAAGAGGGGGTGGCATTTGTGCAAGCGCAGCGCGCGGAAGCCGGTCTGGAGGGAGGCGACGGGGTCAAGGCGATGCGCAACAACGAGGAATTGTACGACTCCGGCATGGTCGATGCGGTAGTCGTCTCCACCGCGGATTTTCAGCATGCGCTGCATGCCATTGAAGCCGTCGAAGCCGGATGCGACGTATATGTCGAAAAGCCGTTCGCCAACACGATGGACGACGCCAATCTGGCCCTGGAGAGGATTACGGCGTCGGATCGCGTGCTGCAAGTGGGTACCCAGCGCCGCAGCGCCTCGAATTACATGGCCGCCAACGAGTATATCCGCTCAGGAAAGTTCGGCGATATTGTGGCGGCGCATATGACCTGGAATGTGAACCAGCCCGGACGGTGGCGGCGCCCGAATCTGGTGGCGGCCATCAAGGAATCGGATACGGACTGGACGCGCTATCTGATGAACCGCCCCCACGAGGCATGGGACCCGCGAAAATATCTCGAATACCGGTTATTCTGGCCGTACTCCTCCGGTATTCCCGGTCAATGGATGGTGCACCAGATCGATACCGTACACTGGTTTAGCGGTTTGCCGTACCCCCGCAGCGTAGTCGGCAACGGCGGCATTTATCTGTGGAAGGACGGGCGAAAGAATTTCGATACGATGACCGCGGTCTATGATTACGGCCCGCTGGATGACGCCACCGGCGGGTTTCAGGTGGTGTATTCTTCGCGGCAGACGAACGCCGCCGGCGGGGTCCGGGAACTCTATTATTCCAACGGGGGCACCCTGAACCTCGATACGAACACCGTGAGTCCGGACGGAGGACTGACCGAGCGCCATGCCGTTGCCATGGGTATGCAGCCGTTCCAGCTCAACGAAATGAAGCTGGACGAGGTGGGGGGCGTGGCCACGGCGGCGAACACCGGCGGCGACGACGCCACCATGGCGCACATGCGCAACTGGATGGAATGCGTGCGCTCGCGCGAGACGCCCAATGCGGACATTCATGCCGCCTGGAACCATTCCGTGGCGCTCTGCATGACGATCGCCGCGCTGCATACCGGCAAGCGGATCACCTTCGATATGCAGAAAATGGATGTCGTCGTACGTTGAACAATGGATTTCATGGCTGTACACGGCGTCGCGCGGCTCTTGCGCAGACGGTTCTTTTTCGGGTGGGGGGCATGGTTCGTTCTTGCGGCGTTGATCTCTGTGGCGGGCGTTTTCCCCGGCCTCGCGCTTGGGCAGGATCTCGATACGCCGCAGGTTCTTGTCGTTCCGGACTCGGCGGCGCAGCGCGTGGATGTGCTGGTCGATGAGGAATTATTCACCGCGTACCTGTATGCGGACACGCTTTCCGTGCTTAAGAAGCCGGTGCTGTATCCGTTGCGGACGGCGTCCGGCGTCGCCGTGACGCGGGGGTACCCTCTGGAAAAGGCGGCGGGCGAGCGCGTGGATCACCCGCATCATATCGGCCTGTGGTTCAATTACGGCGATATCAACGGGCTGGATTTCTGGAACAATTCGGATGCCGTATCCGCCGAGCGCGCCGCTTCGATGGGCACGATTCGCCACCGGGCGGT
>JANQSQ010000415.1 GCA_028283985.1 Rhodothermales bacterium
GGTGGACAAGACCTCGCTTACGTTCACTCCGCAGAACTGGGTTACGGAACAGACGGTGAGGGTGTTTGCCGCCGAGGACGACGATGCGATAGACGGCGCGGCGACGATAGAGCATGCGGTAGGCGGTGGGGACTACGCGGGGGTAACGGTCTCTTCGGTTACGGCTACGGAGGCGGATAACGACGAAGCGGGTATTTCGCTGCCGGCGACGACGCTGACCGTTACGGAAGGAAGCAGCGCAACCTACGAGGTGGCGCTGGCGACCCGGCCGTCGGAAACGGTAACGGTAAATGTGAAAAAAGTCGGTGTAAACGGGAAGAACTCTCAAGACCCGAATGTGAGTATATCGCCTTCTTCGCTGACGTTCACTTCTGACAACTGGTCGACTTTGCAGGAGGTAACGGTGACGGCAGATCATGACGACGATACGGACGACGAGAGGGCGATGCTGAGTCATTCGGCGAGTGGAAGGGGATATGATGAGGTGCAGAACGTCGATATGACGGTGACGGTGGCGGACGACGATACCGCGACGGTAACGATTTCGGTTTTGCCTGGCAGTGCAATGGAGGAAGACGACCATATGTCTCTGACCGTGACACTGGATCAGGCGCATACGCTGCCCGTTCGGGTGTCGTATGCAACCTCGGACGACATGGCTGTAGCCGGTCAGGACTATGAAACGGTGGGCGGTACGCTCACCTTCGCTCCGGGCGAGACGAGTCAGATGGTGCAAGTGCCGATCCTGAAGGATGATTTCGACGAAGAGGATGAAACCTTTACGTTCATGCTGAGCGATGTGGTCAACGCGGTATGTCCGGCGGGCGGCTCCACGATGACCGTCGTCAATACGATCATGGATGACGACGAACGCGGAGTGACGGTGACGCCGACGGAGTTGACGGTCCAGGAAGGGGGCAGCGCAATGTACGAGATATCCTTGATGTCGGCGCCGATGGAGCCGATCACGATAGACCTGGTTGTTACGGGCGATCCCGACGTGACGATAGCGCCCATGTCGCTGGCGTTTACATCCGATAACTGGGATGTGAAGCAGGAGATTACGGTATCGGCTGCCGAGGATCCGGATAGAGAGGACGATACGGC
>JANQSQ010000437.1 GCA_028283985.1 Rhodothermales bacterium
AACGACAGTTCCCGATACGCGACCGCCTGTTTGGAAAGATCGTCGTAGACCACGAGGGAATGCCGGCCCGTATCCCGGAAATACTCCCCGATGCAGGCTCCGGCATACGGGGCGATGAACTGCATGGGCGCCGGCGAAGAGGCGGGCGCATTCACGATAACCGTATAGTCCATGGCGTCGTGCTCTTCGAGCGCCCGCATCACATGGGCCACGGTGGACGCCTTTTGGCCGCAGGCCACGTAGATGCAAAAAACCGGCTTGTCGGTGTCCTGGGTCGATTTCTGATTGATGATCGTGTCGATCAGTACGGCGGTCTTGCCGGTCTGCCGGTCCCCGATGACGAGTTCCCGCTGCCCCCGGCCGATGGGAATCATCGAGTCGATGGCCTTGACGCCTGTCTGGAGCGGCTCGTTTACCGGCTGTCTGTAGATAACGCCCGGGGCCTTGCGCTCCAGCGGCATTTCGAAGGGTTCGCCCGCAATGGGGCCGCGCCCGTCTATCGGGTTGCCGAGCGGATCGATCACGCGCCCCAGCATGCCTTCGGAGACGTTGATCGACGCGATGCGGCGGGTCCGGCGCGCTTCGTCGCCCTCCCTGACCGAATCGACTTCGCCGAACAGCACGACCCCGATGTTGTCCTCCTCGAGGTTGAGCACCATGCCGGTGGTTCCGCTCGCCGGAAACGTGATCAACTCTCCGGCCTGTACATTCGAAAGTCCGTAAAGCCGCGCGATGCCGTCCCCTGTTTGCAGGACGGTCCCGACTTCGTAGACATCGGTTCCCGTTTCCAGATCGCCGAACGCGCTCTTCAGAACCGAGGTCACTTCATCTGGTCGAATTGACGTGGTCATAATGTTTAGGATGCTCTGATTAATTCCGCGAAGTTCAGAGTCTGCAAGAGGCGCGCTGGCAAGGAATGACGAAGCAGTGTGGCAGGCTCCACATAATGAGGAATGACGCAGCCAGCGCGCCTCTCGCAGACTCCCGAAGGGCGCTCCGCGTCCGCGACGCCCCGAATCCGAAGTGATTTCAACGATGCAATCATGATGTCCTGTACATGCTAACGCGGAGCGCTGATCAAAGTGAAACTAATCAGAGCATCCTAATATATCGTCACTGGTTACGCATGCGCTTGCTTGTCAAGCGATGTCCGGCCGTTCCCTCGAGGCGTGCGTGCCGGTTAATTCATGGAAAGAGGCCGGAGGGTCACCCGGTCGCGGAGCGCTTCAAGCTGGTGGCGCACGCTCCGGTCGTACACCGTGTCCCCGATGCGGACGACCAACCCGCCGATCAGTCCGGCGTCCTTCCGGACATTCAGCCGGATCTTCTTGCCGGTCAATTGCTCGAGCGCTTCCGTGAGTCCGGCGCGCTCCTCTTCGCTGAATTCCGAAGCGACGCGGGCTTCGGCCTCCACGATGCCGAGGCGTTCGTCATGCAGGCTCCGCCATGCCTGCGCAATCCGGACAAACAGGCTTTCGCGTTGCCTGCCGACAAGCATGTCGAGAAACCGCAGCGTCAGATCGTCCAGGCGCGTTTCGAATAACGCGCGTACGACGGCATGTTTTTTCTCGCGGGCCACGATCGGATTCCGAAAAAGCTGCTCCAGCGCTTCCGACTCCTCCAGGGTCGCCCGGACCAACGCGAGGTCTGCGTCGACGCGCTCGACCTTCGAGGCGCGCTCGGCTTCCTCGTACAGCGCACGTGCGTATCTGCGGGCTACAACCATGGTCCGAGGGTGGGAAGGAAGAAGGCGTGGTTTCCTGACAGGGGCATGAAAAAGCTCCGAGGCATGCGGGGCGCCGGTCAATTTTTGGGAAGCTGCTCGATAAAGCGATCGACCAGTTTGCGCTGCCTGGGCGAGTCAAGCGTCTCTTCGAGAATCTGCTCGGCGGTGTGGATAGCAAGGCCGGCCACTTCATCCCGCAGTTCATCCAGCGCGCGTTGCTTCTCCCGCTCGATTTCGGCTTGCGCCTGTTCCTGCATCTGCCGGATTCTGGCCCGCGTCTTTTCCAGTTCGTCGGTGCGCACCCGCTCGGCCGCCGCCCGCGCCTCTTGCATAACGCGCCGGGCGTCTTCTTCCGCTGCGCGCCGGGCCTCTTCGTTTTTCTCCCCGGTTTTCCGGGCTTCTTCGAGTGCATGCTCGGCCTTTCTGATCGACGCGTCAATGGTTTCTTCGCGCTCGCTCAATGCGCTCACGATGGGTTTCCACGCGAACCTGCGAAGTATGAACAGCAGCAGTGCGAACACGAGGACCTTGTAGAAGATCAGTCCCGCATTGGGTTCGAGAAGATTCTGGGCTAAGATGATATCCATGGCCGAATCGATGGTGGATTATTCCCTGATGTCCCAGGGGCGTTGTCCGGATGTGCCGGCGTAGCGGCGGCAATCCGGCGGCGGGCGCCGTGGTTTAGGTTTATTTCAAGGTGAGCAGGAAACAGATGAGCATGCCGAAAAGCGCAACGCCTTCGAGGAGCGCTGCGGCGATGATCATGGTCATCCGTATATGGCCGGCGACCTCGGGCTGCCGCGCCGAGCCTTCCATTGCAGGACCGGCAAGGCGACCCAGCCCGATGCCGGCCCCGATTGCGACAAGTCCGGCTCCGATGCCGGCGGCCAGATAAGCTAATGCAGTAGCGTCCATAGCGTCCATGGTAATTCTCCGTGTATTGGATCAGGTGATTCGAAAAAAGAGGTTCGGATGGTGAGGTTGTCCGGCAAATCCCTTGCCGCATTTACCCGGCGAGGCCCGGCTGTGCCTCGGCATGCGTTTCGTCTTCGTGATGTTCCTCTACGGCCATGCCGAAAAAGATCGCCGACAACAGCGTGAACACGA
>JANQSQ010000438.1 GCA_028283985.1 Rhodothermales bacterium
GCCGCATGTCCCGTTCTTCTTCCGGCTACTTGCTGCGCCTCGCGCTCATCGCATCGCTCGGCGGGTTTCTGTTCGGCTACGACACGGCGGTTATTTCCGGCACGATCAGGTTCGTAACGGACAAGTTCGAGCTGGGCCCGGTCATGGAGGGATGGTATGTCAGTTCGGCGCTGATCGGGTGTATTGCGGGGGTTTCGGTGGCGGGCTTCCTGAGCGACCGGTTCGGGCGCAAGCTGATTCTGATGTTGTCCGCCGCGCTGTTTCTGCTTTCTGCGATCGGGTGCGCGTATTCCGGCGGGCATTTCATGCTCATTGTGTACCGGCTTATCGGGGGTGTGGGCGTGGGCGTGGCCTCCATGCTGTCCCCGTTGTATATCTCCGAAGTTTCGCCGTCCCGCGTGCGCGGACGCATGGTGTCCATGTACCAGTTGGCCATCACGGTCGGCATCCTGTGTTCGTACTTCATAAATGCCTGGCTGCTGCACCGGGCGCCCGGCGTATCCGAAGGCATTTTCGCCGGAGACGAAGTGTGGCGCGGCATGCTCGGCAGCGAATCCGTGCCTGCGCTGCTTTTTCTTTTGCTGCTCTTCATGGTGCCGGAAAGCCCGCGCTGGCTGGTGGCCCGAAGCCGTCCCGACGAAGCGCGCAAAATTCTGGCGCAGGTGGCGGACGAGGAAACCGCCGCCGGACAGGTCGAGGAGATCAAGACGACGCTGGCCCAGGAGCCGGAATCCTGGAAACGTATTCTGGGGCATCGTGGCATCCGGTTTTCGATCGTACTCGGGGTCGCCCTGGGCTTTTTGACGCAGGTGAGCGGCATCAACGCCATCATTTACTATGGCCCGAGGATTCTCGAGGAAGCCGGTTTTACGCTGGGCGATGCACTGGGCGGACAGGTGGTGATCGGCGTGGTGAATGTGTTGTTCACCCTGGTCGCCATCTGGAAAATAGACGATCTCGGCAGGAGGCCGCTGCTCATCGGAGGCGTATCGGGGCTGGTCGTTTCGCTGCTGGTCATCGGAGCGCTCTTCCAGGCCGGCGCGACGGAAGGCCCGTGGCTGCTGATCTTTATTCTGATTTACATCGCCTGCTTTGCGGCGTCGTTCGGCCCGGTCATCTGGGTGTTGCTTGCGGAAATGTACCCGACGCGTGTGCGGGGGCGGGCCATGTCCGTCGCCACCTTCGCCCTGTGGGGCGGTACGGCGCTTGTGGGGCAGACGGTGCCGTGGCTGCTGGAGACGTTGCAGCCGAGCGGTACCTTCTGGCTGTTCGCCGTGCTGTGCGCCCCGGCCATCTGGCTCGGCTGGAAGGTGCTGCCGGAAACGAAGGGCAGGAGCCTGGAGGAGATTGAAGCGTATTGGATGGGGAGGGGGTAATTCTGGTTAGGAGACAAGTTCGGTGAATAAATGAAGTGATGGCTTCCATCCGGACGCATAGTTGTCAGCCAATGCAAGCCATCGCCCGATGCGCTCATCGGGGGGGCACCCGCTACCCCAATACTCTACAAACAGAGCATCGTCTAAACGTTTTGCTGCGGCAACCATAAGGTGCTCAATGTCTTGTAACGCCCGCAGGAGATAGTTCCCTCCTCTGGTTCCGTCAGCTCGAAGAGCTACGCTCCCTGCGCTAAACAAATCGCGGGCCTGTGGGCAAAAAACGCCATGATGCGTTAGCAAGTAGATAGCAGCATCTTCATACTTCCTTCGTGCACGCGATCCTTTGCATATTTGCGGACACAACAATGCGGCTTCAGCCCTGAGTTCCCTCTTTTCTTGGGAAGACAAATTCATATAAAGACGGACATTGATCGGTAGCGTATGATCTGGTTCGAGCCACCATAGATGTTCTCCCGGAGGCAACCTATCACGCCAGTAATTCCGCACATGTGCCATCTTTCCATCGTCGTCCAGTCGGGCAAATTCGTCATAGGCTATGTCAAACCGCTCAAATAGTGGAGATTTATCGCCATCCATATCTACCACAAACCTCGGCGCATTAGATACGCGAACGTGTGTGACGCAATCCTCGTATTTTGCCCATCGTACTTCAGGGGATCCCCCTGTCTTGCCAAACATGACATATATGGCTCTTACGGAAGGATCACGCATGCTCTCGAAGATACTATTTCCTACAGCGTTCCATGTATCACGCTTGGTGAACTTCACTTCGACGCCAAACCCATTGACACGGATGTCAGGGAATGCATGATGGTGATAGGTGGGTTCAACGGTTACATCGCAGTCTTTAGCTGCGACACGCAGCATATCAAGTACACCTTGCTCGAAATTCTCCGAGCCGTGATAGATTTGACTGGCGGCCAGATTGTCAGTCAATATCTCTGCGGTGCGATCCAGAACGGCCTCAAACTGTGCTGTGTTCAATGTGCTTTTTGACAGCATTGGCGATATGCCATGCTAATACTGGGGGAACTGCATTGCCAATTTGCCTCTCGGTCGCCCGCATAGCGCTGGCGAACAAGAAATTGTCAGGAAACGACTGTAATCTGGCCGCCTCTCGTAGCGAGATACGACGATCCAGTTTGTAGTGCCATTGTATGTTACCGTGATGCTCTGCCCGGATGGTAGTTGATGGCCTATCGGATTTCAAACGACGGCTACCTTGTTCGGGACTGCGTTTCGCCTTGCTCCATATGTGAGACATGTCCTTGTCTTCGTCTCGCGATTCAAGATCAAGCAGGGCTTCCCCTGCGCTCATGCGCATGTTCAGCGGTATAGGGTGCTCAAAGGATGTATTGCCCTTTACGCCAATGATGAACACGCGCTCGCGCATTTGGGGAACGCCATAGTCCGCCGCTAAATACAGTCGATGCGTGATGTTGTATCCCGTCGCCTCGAAGTCCGCAAGCATATGATCGAAAAAGGACTTGCTATGCGACATGAGCAAACCCCTTACGTTCTCTGCGACAAACGCTTTGGGATTACAGCGTTCAATAACTTCAATCATTTTGCGATAGAGCACAGTGCGCTCTCCCTTTCCTGCGCTACGCAAGCCATTGATCGAAACATCCTGGCATGGGAATCCACCGATCACGATGTCGGCAGATTCTGGCAAGGTGTCCATGACCTCGGTTATATCTCCGCGGTGCAGGTGATTTTCACCAAGGTTTATCGCATAAGTATTACAGGCTTGGACATCCCAATCATTTGCCCACACAATCTCGAACGGAAGGCGGTCATAGTATTGCCCGCCGAACTCAAAACCTCCTGTGAACCCCAAGTCCATACCGCCACAACCCGAAAACAGGCTGACCACCTGAAACGATTTGCAAGGGATACTCGCTCGACTTGATCGCTTTGGCAGGGCTGACAGCCCTTGTATAGTAAGTTGTGGATAGGCCATCACGCAATCAGGCCAGCATACCGCAGGCGTTTCTGTTCCATCCCGCGTACGATTGCCGACATTTGGTCAAGAGTATCAAATCCACGGATGTTGTGGCGACCGGAGAACTCGTTGATGTGCCGATGGCGACCCTTGGCGCTCACGATCATTGCCTTGCCCGCTGTGCCGAGCCTGAGTGACCGTTTATTGGCGTACTTGTCCCGTTTCTTCCTATCTGCGTACGTCTCGTCTAACTCGAGGATACCGACGAACAAGGGGCCATTCTCCACTAAAGCCTCGCGTATACGCTGGATCAAGAGCCACGCGGCTTTCTGGGCAATCCCCAGTTCCCTGTGGATTTTCATAACTCGACACGCCTTTCAGGTTGGTCGTTTCCATACAGGTAACGATTGCCCATGCATGAAAGCCCAGTTTGCTCGACTCCATTACCGTGCCCTTCTTTGCCGAGAAGTGCCTTCGGCAATCTTTGCAACGCAACGGCATGGTCGGGTGGGTACTGCGCACGGCCCGCATGCAACCGCAGTGGGGGCAGACAGGATCTTCACGCCAGCGTTGCTTTTCAAACCAGCATTACGGCTGTATCGTTGTCGGGAAAAATACGCAAAAATTGAGCTATGGTCAACCGCGTTTTTCGCTATGTCCGGGTGCGTAGGGGCATTTTCGTGTTGGCATATAATTCCCTTCGGTACCCCTAAAATTCCAAAAACGCCCGAAGTTTCCCTGCCAACGAACGGTCGATCTCGCACTCCCAGACCACCAGCGCCTTCCAGTCCATTTTCCGCAAACGCTCTATCGTGGCTTTGTCTCGCTCGCGGGTCTTCGCAATTTTGGGAATCCAGTAATCGCGATTCGTTTTCGGTTCTCGCGCTCCGTGCGGGCAGTCGTGGCCGTGCCAGAAACACCCATGGACGAAGATCGCCTTGCGACGGGAAATAAAGGCGAGATCAGGCTTTCCCGGTAAGTCCTTGCGATGCAGCCGGTAGCGATACCCCATGGAATGGACGAGCCGGCGCACAGTTATCTCCGGCTGGGTGTTGCGGCTTTTGACAGCCCGCATAATGCGGCTACGCTGTTCATCCATCAGGATTCCGTTGAAGCAACGCTTTGCATGTATAGAGCACGATTGTGTCAAACCTCCGCTCGGGGCTCAATCTATTTTCCCCACTGTTCAGAATCAACTATGGGAGTACGCTGGCAGCAAGTTGCGGCCTGCTTGGGGGTATTCGGTTTATAGGGGGCTGGAGGTTGGATTTCTTGATCGGGACAACCATACTTTCGCCAGTTTCTCCAGTGCTGGGTTCATCCTCGGCATCTGGGTCTCAGGGCGACCGCGTTTCGGCTTACCCTATTCGGGCTTGGCGATCATAGCCGCATTCTAAAACGTGAATGTACTTATAATGCGGTTGTCAGTTAGTTTCGTTGCGAGCGCATCTACATCGGGAATACTTGGTGCGCTTAGTAATTGCGCCCAACAAGCCTCGCCCGGGGCGGATGCATGGATAGGGCCGGAGTACAAGGTGAAATCGTCAGGATTGTTTATATTCGCCGAAACCACATTGACCTCGCCAAGCGTCCAATCTGGCGAACGCAATTCTTCCAGGCGCAGTCCTGTTTGCGCTCCAATGTAGGCCATAAGCACATCCTGAACGACCCATATCGTACAGCCTCCCCACCGGTTAGCGACTTCTGACTTTACGATCATTTGCGACGCCATACGCGCCCATACCTGCCGCGCATTGACGCCAGGCGATTTGCCAAGTTCTGGCACAACCCCGTTGGCGTAAAGCACCGCATTGCAAAACGCCGATTGCATGTCAGTTTGTAGTCGCTTATTGCCGCCGGACGTTGAAGCCGTCATTATTTCGACGATAACAGGTGGTTTATTTTCTTCTCTCCGAAGAACGTAGTCAAGTCGATAATTAAATCCAGTACGATCTCGCAGGGAGATTTCCGACCACACTCGGATGACATCTCCTTTTCTGAATCCGGCCAGTTTCAACACCATATCGCGCAATGGGCGTTGTTGGTCTGATGGCGTGGCGGCATCAAATGTGAGCAGTCTGCGCGGGCAAACCGCCCACGTATTATTGGTCATGCCTATCGAACAAACGCCGCATGGAATAAATCCGTCACTTTCTTGCCCCACCACTGCCTCGAAAAACGGCGCAAGAGGTAGTTTATCCGCTGGCCAGCGCGTCATATCCCGATTTCCGCCACCATCACATAGCTGCCCATCCATATGAGGACAGCGGGCGTGACGAAACTCTGCCCCCTTGACTGCACTATCCAAACTGCGCCCAAAAAGTTCTCGAACTATAGGCACAAGGCATCCTTAATGCTTGATGCCACGGCCTGCGCCAGTGGCGGCGGGACTGCGTTGGCAACTTGCCTGTGTTGATCTAAATCGCGCGCTGATCCACTGCGGCGCCTTATCGGGCCTACAAACACATGCTGATCAGGAAAACCCTGGATGCGGGCAGTTTCTCGCGGCGTCAAATAACGGTCCTTTATGGGATGGTAGAACGTCTCGCCGCATCGTAAAGTGATTGATGGTTTGGTCCTGTCTACACGCCTGAATTTTGTTGAATCCTTTGCAGTCAATCGTTGTCTTATTTCAGGAGGCGCGTCCGATTTGGCTAACCATTCTCCTTCGCGGACATAGGAAATCCTTTGTCTATCTCTCGGCGGCGTAATATCAATATGGTTAGGCGCTAACGGTTCGGATCCCAGACTTACAGCAGGCGGCAGGTCCTTAATCGCCTCGCCTACCGTGGCAGGTTCCGGTAACGACATTTCAAAAGGATGGTTGTATTTTTGTCCGGATGGAACGCACACGATCATTGCCCGCTTGCGTCGTTGCGGCACACCGTAATTTACCGCATCCAGTACAGATGCATAAAGGTCGTAGCCGATTGCATGAAACTCTTCAGCCAATGCATCTTTGACCAAGGTACTCCCTGAATAGATAGTGTTCAGGAAGCGCGGAACCTGCTCAATCATAATGGCGGCAGGTCGAAGAGCATCCGCAAATCGAACCATTTCGAAGGCCAGCGGTCCCTTTGGGTCTGACATACCCCTCTTTTTGCCAATCTGGCTAAAAGGCTGACACGGCGGTCCCCCGTGCAGAAGCGCAAGATCGCCAGGGCGAAGGGAGAGTGTATCTGCAACGCGCGTTGCGTCCAGCGCCCGAATGTCTACCTGCCAAACGATCTTGCCGCGGGCGTTTTGCCGCAGCGTGGACACGCAATGAGCGTCCAGTTCAATGGCGCAAGTGGTTTTGAAACCGGCATTGTCTACGCCAATATCCAGCCCTCCGGCCCCAGCAAACAAACTGATAGCACGAGGTTTCATGGTGGCGTATCGGGCAAGGTGAATAACGGAATATATGAAAATGCAAGGGGATTATACACCCAAATATTTCCCATACCGAATGCCTGTAACACAGGGCGCATATAGACCGCTGCGCCTCTCAAACATAACCCCCTTCAGGCAAAACAAATGGACACAGGGGAGGGCATATCGAGCCCCTGGCCGGTTGCAGACAACTTCCCGGTAGCCTCGTCGATCTCGAAAACGGCAATGCGGTCCGTGTGCCGGTTGGCTACCAGCAGGAAACGGTCATGGATGCAGAAATTACGCGGCCAGTGTCCGCCGGTATGGATGTGCTGCACCGGCCGCAATCCATCCGAAGCGATTTCGAACACCGCGATGCTGTCGTGGCCCCGGTTCGATCCGTACAGAAACCGCCCGTTCGGATGCACATGCAGGTCCGCCGAATCGTTCC
>JANQSQ010000460.1 GCA_028283985.1 Rhodothermales bacterium
CGGCGAGGTGAAGAAGACCACGCTGCTCGAAGCCCCGGCTACCGGCGTCGTCGTGAAAAGAGACGCCATAGAAGGCGCCCATATCGAGGCCGGCATGGACCTCTTCGAAATCGCCGACCTGCGGACGGTGTGGGTGCACGCCAGCTTCTACGACAACGAGGCGCCGTGGATCAGCGAGGGGCAACCGGTCGAGATGGAACTATCCTACTTGCCGGGGAAGACCTACACGGGGCAGGTTTCCTATATCTATCCCTATCTGCGCGAGAAAGCCCGCGACGTGCATGTGCGCCTGATCTTTTCCAATCCGGACCTGGACCTCAAGCCGGGGATGTACGCCAATATCCGGCTCCAGGGCAAGGTCATACCCGATGCGTTGGTCGCGCCCTCCGAGGCCGTGATTCGTTCCGGCGCCCGCGCCCTCGTCTTCGTGGCCCACGGAGAAGGTCGCTTCGAGCCGCGCGAAATCCGGATCGGCGAAGAAGGCGGTCCGGGCAACAATCTGGTGCGGGTGCTCGCCGGCCTGTCGGGCGACGAAGAAGTCGTCACGTCCGCCCAGTTCATGCTGGACAGCGAAAGCCGCTTGCAGGAAGCCATCCGAAAAATGTTGCAAGAGCGGACGCAATCGGGCGCACAGCCTGCCGGCGAAGCATCGGAGACCATGCCGGAAATGGTATCCACCGCGCCCGGAGAATCCGACGCGCACATGCATCATCAGCATTGAGTCGAGACCCATCCCTCATTCCCGATTCGCCTTAGGGCATTCCCCGACCGTTTACAGAGAAAATCATGTTGGAAAAGATCATAGAGGCCTCGGTCAATAACCGCCTGCTGGTGATCGTCTTCACCCTCCTGATCGGACTGGCCGGCGCCTGGGCGATGCTCCGCACGCCCGTAGACGCCATCCCCGACCTGAGCGATGTGCAGGTGATCGTCTTCACCGAATATCCGGGACAGGCTCCGCAGGTCGTCGAAGACCAGGTAACGTATCCGCTCACGACAGCCATGTTGGGGGTACCCTTCGCGAAAGCCGTGCGCGGTTATTCGTTCTTCGGCTACTCGTTCGTCTACATCATCTTCGAAGACGGCGCCGACATGTACTGGGCCCGCAGCCGGGTCCTGGAGTATCTCAACTATGTGGCCAATCGGCTTCCCGGCGGGGTGACGCCCACGCTGGGGCCGGACGCCACCGGCGTCGGCTGGGCCTTCGAATATGTGCTCGACGGCGGAGACCGGTACGACCTTCAGCAGCTGCGCTCGATTCAGGACTGGTTTCTGCGCTATGAACTGATGAGCGTGCCGGGCGTGGCGGAAGTGGCTTCCATCGGCGGCTACGTCAAACAGTATCAGGTCGAGGTCGATCCCAACAAACTGCTGGCCTACAACATCCCCCTTTCGAAAGTGCGCACGGCCCTGCAACGCAGCAACAACGATGTGGGCGGCAGGCTGGTCGAGATGGGCGAGACCGAGTTTATGGTGCGGGGTCTGGGCTATATCCAATCCGTCGAGGACATAGAGAACACGCCCGTGGGGGTGGACGAAAACGGCACGCCCATTCTGATCCGGAACATCGCCCATGTGCATCTGGGGCCCGAGTTGCGCCGCGGTCTGGTGGATCTGGACGGGGAAGGCGAAACCGTCGGCGGGATCGTCGTAATGCGCTATGGAGAAAACGCTCTCAAGACGATCGATGCCGTCAAAGCGAAACTGGAGGAACTGAAGACGGGACTGCCGGAAGGAGTAACCATCCGGACCGTCTACGACCGCAGCAACCTCATCGAGCGCGCTATCGACAATCTGAAAGGGAAGCTTCTCGAAGAGAGCCTCATCGTGGCGCTGGTGACCATCCTGTTCCTGCTGCATTTCCGCAGCGCCTTCGTCGCGATCTTCACCCTTCCGATGGGGATTCTGATCGCGTTTCTGGTAATGTATTACCAGGGCCTCAATGCGAACATCATGTCGCTCAGCGGCATCGCCATCGCCATCGGCGCGATGGTCGACGCGGCGATCGTGATGATCGAGAACGCCCACAAACACATGGAGCGCGATCTCGGGAAAAAGGACCGCTGGCGCATCATCATCGATGCGTCCAAAGAGGTCGGGCCGGCGTTGTTCTATTCGCTGCTGATTATCACGCTCTCCTTTCTGCCCGTATTCACGCTCCAGGCGCAGGAAGGCCGGCTCTTCAAGCCGCTGGCGTTCACGAAAACCTACGCCATGGCGGCCTCGGCGCTTCTGGCTATTACGGTGGTGCCGGTGCTGATGGGCTACTTCATACGCGGCAATATCCTGCCGGAGAAAAAGAACCCTGTCAATCGCTTTCTGATCGCCATATACCGCCCGGTGATTCACGCCGTGCTCCGGTTCAAATGGATCACCATTGCGGCGGCGCTCGTGGTGCTGGGGGCGACAGCGTATCCCCTCGGCAAGCTCGGTTCCGAATTCATGCCGCCGTTGAACGAGGGCGATCTGCTCTACATGCCCACCACCGATCCGGGCATCAGCATTACCAAGGCCAGGGAACTCCTGCAGCAAACGGACAAGATCATCAAGAGCTTCCCCGAGGTGGAGCATGCTTTCGGCAAGGTGGGCCGCGCCGAAACGGCGACGGACCCGGCGCCCTTGTCCATGATAGAAACCACGATCACCCTGAAGCCGGAGGAGGAATGGCGAGAAGGCATGACCATGGACCGGCTCGTGCGGGAACTCGACGCCGCTATCGACTTTCCGGGACTCACCAACGCCTGGACCATGCCCATCAAAACGCGCATCGATATGCTCTCGACGGGCATCAAGACGCCGGTGGGCGTCAAACTGATGGGGCCCGACCTGAATATCCTTTCCGACCTGGGACAACGGGTTGCGGCTATTGTGCAAACGGTCCCCGGCACGTTGAGCGCCTTCCCGGACAAGGCCGTTGGCGGCAATTTTATCGACTATCGCATAAACCGCGAAGAAGCCGCCCGGTACGGCCTGACGGTGGGCGATGTGCAGGACGTGATCATGTCGGCCATCGGCGGAATGAATGTCACACAGACGGTCGAGGGCCTGGAGCGGTACCCGGTCAACGTCCGTTACAGCCGCGAACTGCGCGATAACCTGCCGGCGCTGAGGCGGGTGCTGATTCCTACCCCCACGGAAGCGCAGATTCCGCTGAGTTATGTGGCCGATTTCAGCATCGTCAACGGGCCGCCGGTCATCAAGAGCGAAAATGCGCGGACGACCTCCTGGGTTTATGTGGACATCCGCGACATCGATGTGGGCACCTACGTGAAGAACGCCCGCGCCGCCGTGCATGAGCAGATAGGCCTGCCGGAGGGATACAGCATGGTCTGGAGCGGGCAGTACGAATACATGGAACGAGCCCGGCAGCGCCTGCAGATCGTGATTCCGCTGACACTCATAATCATCTTTCTGCTGCTCTATCTGAACTTCAAGAACATTACCGAGAGCCTTATCGTGATGTTGTCGCTGCCGTTTTCGCTCGTCGGCGGGATCTGGCTGTTGTATCTGTTCGACTATAACCTCAGCGTAGCCGTCGGGGTCGGCTTCATTGCCCTGGCCGGCGTCGCCGCGGAAACAGGCGTGATCATGCTGATCTATCTCGATCAGGCCTGGAAGGACAGACGCGCGCGAGGACAAATGACTTCGTTGAAGGATCTGTACGAAGCGATCATTGCGGGCGCCGTTGATCGCGTGCGGCCCAAGATGATGACCGTCATGGCCATCATGGCCGGCCTGCTGCCCATTTTATGGGGGCACGGTACAGGTTCCCAGGTAATGAAACGCATCGCGGCGCCGATGGTCGGGGGGATGGTTTCGTCGACGATCCTGACGCTGGTCGTCATCCCGGTTATCTACTACCTGTGGAAAAGCCGGGCGTTGAAAAAACAGGCGGATCGCTGAGGCGCCGGGGCTGGTCGGGGGCATCGCCGCCAACCGGCCCCAGCGGGCATTCCGCTCCTGCCCAATTCCGGGGAGAGAATCTTTTGCTGCCTGAATTCGCTACACGGCGGGTAGCGAATCTCCAGAATGCGTCATTGACTGTCCGGGCTTCGGGGCGCATGAACCAAACGCAGCGGTACACGTAAGGGACTGTCCGGTTTTTTCAGACCATTTCCGTAACCTCCGTGGAAGCATTCGTCGATTGGTTTATGGGGCTTGGAGAGCGCTACAACGTGAATCCGATCATCTTCGGATCGATTTACGTGGGCGCCATTCCCTTCTTTACGGCCTCCATCGCCTGGCTCGTTCGGAACCTGCGCCGCCGCCGGTCGATCGTGGGCCCCGTACTGTCCGCCTCGTTCTTCTTCGTATCGGCCTACCTGTATCTGGTCGTTGTCGGACGCGACATCCCCCTCTGGGTGTACTTCTTCGTCGGCGGCATGGTCATCTTCGGGGTGTTCTCCACCCTGAAGAAAATCCGGGGGCAGTTGAAGGAAGGGAAAGAGGAAAACGGGGCGGAATGATCCGCCGAAGGAGGGGGGAAAGGAAAACGGGGCGGAATGATCCGCCGGAGAAGGCGAAAAGGGAGACCGGCCCCAATAAGCCATTTTCACCCCTTTTGAGTAGAAATTACTCCATTTCGGAGTAGTTTTTACTCCATTTCGGAGTAATTTCTACTCAAAGAGGGTATATTAAGGCCGCACGTAACCTCCTTCCGTCAACGTATCCCGTACATTATGCAATTCGAATTCGACTCCGCAGAAAGCGAGCGCAATCTCCAAAAACACGGCATAGATTACCAGGAGGCGCAAGTCTTGTGGAACGATCCCCGGCTGCTCGAGGCGCCTGCCAACACGACGGGAGAACCAAGATGGCTCGCTATTGGCGAAATCGCGGGTACGCAGTGGTCGGCAATCGTCACCTACCGCAACGAGGCCGTCCGCATCGTCTCGGTGCGGCGATCGCAGCAAAGCGAGCACCGCTGTATGAATACCCCCGAATTCGACGCCGCCTTCGATAAGGGCGAAGACATAACGGGCGCGCTGGATATGCCCAAAGCGCAGCGGCCCAGACGGAAGAACAAGCGGATCAGCATCGATTGTCCTGCATGGATGACCGAACGAATCGACGAGGAAGCCGACCATTTGGGGATCACGCGGCAAGCCCTTATCAAGACCTGGCTGGCCGAGCGGCTGGAAGGATCGGATTGAGGGGGTTGGCGGTTCCCAAAAAGCCCGTTACGACGGCTTTGCGATACCTTGTGCCACTACTCTTGCCACTCGTTCCCGTTCAGATCGAACCGGTACGTATCGCTCACGTACCCGGCGAACATGCCGTATCCGTTCTTTATGTTGGAGTATACGGGTACGGGAAAGACTTCAGAGGCATAGTAGGAATTGCCCCCTGCCGCTTCATTCTCATGTCGATTTAGCGTATGCAGATACATGAAAAGATCGCTGGAAAGGGTGGAGAGAATCATCGAAAACCGAGGTTCGAATCCTGGATAGGTATACGGTTCGAAGACTATTTCGATATCGTGCGAC
>JANQSQ010000462.1 GCA_028283985.1 Rhodothermales bacterium
AGCAGCATGGCAGGCCCCATGTAATGAGGAATGACACAGCCAGCGCCCGCCTCGTCGCCTCCCGAAGGGCGCTTCGCGAACGACGCGCCGCGAATGCGCAACGCTGTTCGCTGATTTCAACGATGGAATCATAACAACCTTTGTCTGCATACGCGAAGCGCTGATCGAAGTGGATTTAATCAGAGGCTCCTTTATTACAAAATTTCTATGGCGAACCACACCAGACCGTCCCGGGGATTCGGCACCCTGGCCGTGCATGCGGGGCAGAAACCGGACCCCGTTACGGGCGCGATCATGACTCCCGTGTACCAGACCTCGACATTCGTGCAGGAGGCCCCGGCGGAGCACCGGGGATACGAATATGCGCGCGCCTCCAACCCGACGCGTACGGCCCTCGAGGAAAATCTTGCTGCGTTGGAAGGCGCGGCGCACGGCATTTGCTTTGCTTCAGGCATGGCGGCCCTCGATGCTATGTTGAAGCGGCTGCGGCCCGGCGACCATGTGCTGGGTATGGCTGATATCTATGCAGGCACGATTCGTCTCTTTCGGGAAGTGTTCGAGCCTTACGGTCTTGCCTTCGGTTTTGTGGATATGACCGACCTGCAGGCCGTGGAGGCTGCCGTGCGTCCGGAAACGAAACTGGTATGGATCGAGACGCCCACGAATCCGTTGCTGCGGGTGGTGGATATTGCAGCCGTATCCGAAATCGCTCATGCCTCGGGGGTCGATGTAGCCGTGGATAATACGTTTGCATCGCCGTTTCTTCAGCAGCCGCTGGCTCTCGGGGCGGATATGTCCCTGCATTCCACGACCAAGTACCTTGGGGGGCATTCCGATGTGATCGGCGGCGCAGTACTGACGAACGACGACGCATGGGCCGAAAACCTCCGGTTTCAGGTGAAGGCGTCGGGCGCCGCCCCTGCCCCCCTGGATTGCTTCCTGGTGCTGCGCAGCACGAAGACACTGCATCTGCGCATGGAGCGGCATTGCCGGAATGCCCATGCGATAGCAGCTTTTCTCCGGGAGCACCCCAAAGTGGGGCGCGTGTATTATCCGGGCTTGCCTGACGATCCCGGCTACGGGACGGCCCGCGAACAGATGCTGGATTTCGGAGGGATGCTGTCGTTTTCGCTGGCGAACGATCGTAAGGAAGACGCTGTTCGCATGATGGCGGGCCTGCGCATCGTTTCGCTGGCGGAGAGCCTTGGGGGAGTGGAAAGCCTCATTGAACACCCGGCCACGATGACGCATGCCTTCCTTTCCCGGGAAGAGCGGCAGGCATTCGGGATCACCGATTCCCTGATGCGGCTCTCGGTGGGTGTGGAGGAGGAGGCAGACCTGATCGCCGATCTCGACGCGGCGCTTTCCGCCGTGTAGAAACGCCCGCGTGTTTCCCCCGGAGTATCGCTTAGGCCCTAATAATCCAGCAGGCCTCTTGCGGCAGCGTAAATGTCCTCGTCCCTGGGCAAGACCGCTTTTTC
>JANQSQ010000465.1 GCA_028283985.1 Rhodothermales bacterium
CCCGCACCACGCGCATCGGATAATACATCTGAATCTCGTGGAATGTGTGCGATGCGTAGACGCGATCGAACCCGGCCCCGCCGCCCCCTTCCAGAACGCCAAGGAAGGAACGTCCGTGCAAGCCGGGCTCGTCCGGCAAATGCATGCGAATCCCTTCCGACTGCACCTGCTGCGAATACGTCGGCTCGGCGACCCCGGCGAAGTCCAGGATCGTCGGGACAATATCCGCCCAGCTCACCATGGCGTCGGTCACCACGCCGCGTTCCGCCGCATCGGGATGGCGAACGATCAGCGGAGAACGCAAACCGGGTTCGTACACGGTTGTTTTGGCGCCCGGCATGGCGATCCCATGGTCCGACAGGTAAAGAATGAGCGTATCGTCGTAGCGGCCCGCCTCCTTCAGCACCTGCACCAGATATCCGAATCCCTGGTCGATGCGCGATACGGACTGGTAATACTGCGCCAGTTCGGCGCGCGCAGCCGGCGTATCGGGAAGCCAGGGCGGCACGATCACTTCCTCCGGATCATACAGAACAGGATCGATGCCGGGATAACCCGCCGGACGGTTGCCGAAACGATCCGGGGCCAACGCCTCATCCGAGGTCGTACCTCCTCCCCGGTGCGGGTCGCTGGTGGCGATATAAAAGAAGAAAGGCCGCTCGCTTTCCGCTTCGAGGAACGGGCGCGCATGGTCCACCATCGTCACGACGTCGCGGCTATTCCCGGGAATGGTTTCCCCGAAACGGAAAACAGCCTCCGGAGCCACATGGTATTTCCCGGCGCGGGCGGTGCGGTAACCCGCTTCCTCCAGCAATACCGGTAAGGACCGGATATCGTCGAACGCCATGAAGTGATGAAAGTCATGCACATGGCCGTATTGCCCGTTACGGTGGTTGTGCAACCCGGTAAGCAACACGGAACGGCTGGCGCTGCAACTGGCGGTCGTCGCGAACGCGTGCGTAAACAGCATGCCCTCGTCGGCGAACGCGTCGAGATGCGGGGTTCGAAGGACCGGATTCCCGTACGCGCCCGTGTCCTGCCCATGATCGTCGGCGACGAAGAGCACGATGTTGCGAGCGGACAAACCCGGAGCGTCTCCTGACGCATCGCGTATCGAAAAATCCGAAGTCCCGTCTGCGAACCCGGCAAAGCAAATCACGAGAGGCGCTCCGATCTTTAAGGCCAAATTCATACTGCGCACAGGGTTCATTAAAAGGTTGTTATCGCTTGAAAGAATCGGAATAATATGGCAAGAATACCTTTTTTTATTTTTCAAAGTCCGTCCATTGAGTTAGGGCCTGTTTTCCTGCCAGGCCCCGCAGAGCGCCGCTGCATAGTGGTAACAGGCCCTTGGCGTTTCGTCGATTCGAGGCTGTATTCACACCTCAAGGATATTGAGGGAACAACGATCGAATTCCACCGGTAGCCTTACAGGAAGGAGTTAACCTGCAAACGTCAGTGCGAAGGAATATGTCGAGGGGCGCAGCGACAATCGATCTTTTCAGGAAGCAGCCAATGGATACGAGGGCCGATCAGGCCGGCGTGTACGATGCAGCCACGTTGCAAGAGGTACTGCAATCCGATCTGGGATTTCACGGGACCAGCGGAAAATTCGCAACGCATGGCTGGCACCCGTTCCCGGCGAAGTTTCCACCGCAGTTGCCGCATTTATTCATAGAGACCTTGTCCGTCCCCGGCGAAACGGTATTCGATCCGATGCTGGGATCGGGCACCACGTTGGTCGAAGCTCAAAGGCTGGGGCGCCGGGCTATCGGGTGTGACATCGATCCGTTGGCTCGAATGATCTCGGCAGCCAAACTGGCGCCGGTAAATCCAATGGACGCCCTGATCGCCGGGCGAGAGATTCTCGAAGAAGCGCAACGTATCTACAGGCTGCGCCCGGAAGAGTTGGAAGCGGACCGTGTTCGGCGGTTCGATCCTAAAACACTGTCTTTTGTGGACTATTGGTTCCCCATGCAGCAACAACTGGAACTGTTGTCCCTCCTGAAATGCATAGAGGCATTGGCCGAGCATTCGATGCGGCAATTTTTCCAGGTCGTTTTCTCCTCGACGATTATCGCCAAGTCCGGCGGCGTTTCACTGGCCCGCGATCTCGCGCATACGCGGCCCCACCGGGTCATGGACAAAAACCCGAATTCCGCATTCGTGGAATTCGAGAAACGATTGAAGAACAACCTTCGCTCCTACGCTGGCGACGGCAATGGGCCCGGCGCCTACCCAAACCCCTCGGAAACCCAGGACAAGCACAAGGGAAACGGGGACGTAGACGACAAGTACATCGCCCCCTCCGACAGACCGGAAGTTTTTGAAGCTGCGGCGGACAACACGGGATTGCCGGCGGAGAGTGTCGATCTGATCGTAACATCGCCGCCCTATGCCAACAACGCCATCGACTATATGCGCGCGCACAAGTTCTCGCTGGTCTGGCTGGGTTGGAAGATTGACGATCTGACCAACATCCGAAAAAAGTATCTCGGACATGACGCCCTGGGTGAAAAATCGTACGCGTCGCTGCCGGAACAATGCGAATCGACACTGGCTGTGCTGGGACAGGTCGATATGAGGAAAGCGGCGGTGCTTCGCCGATACTTTGGCGAGATGAGCGCCGTTATCCAGGAAATGCATCGGGTACTGAAACAAGGAAAGGCGGCCATCATCGTCGTCGGGACATCCATTTTGCGCGGAATAGATGTAGAAACGCACAAAGGGCTCGCCGCAATAGGAAAAAGCATCGGCTTCAACCTGGCAGGCATCGGCGTTAGGCGTCTTGACCGCGACAAACGCATGATGCCTGCTCGCTGGGGAAAGGCCCGACAATCGCAGATTGAAGAACGCATGCACGAAGAATATGTAATCGGGTTGCTCAAACCATGACCACAGGAAAAATCGGCAGGCTTCGGGAAGAATATCACGATAACCTGTTCAAACATGTACTGCGCGTAAACGAGCATGGCGTTCCGAATAATTCCGATAGCGGTAGCAAGTCAAG
>JANQSQ010000427.1 GCA_028283985.1 Rhodothermales bacterium
CGATTTCAGCCAGTAAGGAATTGATTCATGCACGCACATTCAACGGTAGCCGGTGACCGTGATTCGGGCGCATTCGCCCCACCTCATGCCCATCTCCCGTTTCGCAAGGCCGCTGTATTGGGCGCCGGGACCATGGGCGCACAGATTGCGGCGCACCTTGCCAATGCGGGCGTGCATGTGTTTCTGTTCGATGTGCCGGCCGGGGAAGGGAAAAACCGGAATGCCATTGTCGAGCGGGGGTTGAAAACAGCCGCCCACCTCAAACCGGCCCCGTTTTTCGATGAGGCGGCGTTGCATCGTGTCGATCCCGGCAATTTCGAGGACCACCTTGACCGGCTGTCCGGCGTGGAATGGGTGATCGAGGCAGTCGTGGAACAACTGGATGCCAAACGCGCCCTGTTCGATCAGGTCGAGTCGATCATCCGGCCCGGTACCATCGTGTCCACCAATACGAGCGGACTTTCCGTAGAGCAGATCGCCGCCGGACGCGGCGAGGCGTTCCGGCGCAGTTTCCTCGGCACGCACTTTTTCAATCCTCCTCGCTATTTGCGGCTGCTGGAACTGATCCCTTCTCCGGATACGGATCCGGAGATTCTTGCCCGCATTGCCCATTTTGGCCGGATTCATCTTGGAAAGAGCATCGTCGTAGCAAAGGACACGCCCTACTTCATCGGAAATCGCATCGGGGTGTACGGCATGATGCAGGCGGTCCGGGGTTTCACGGAACAGGGCTACACGATCGAAGAGATCGACGCCCTGACCGGGCCGCTGGTTGGGCGTCCCCGGTCCGCCACGTTCCGTACCGCGGATGTGGTAGGGCTGGATGTGCTTTGGGCCGTGGCCCGCAATCTGCACGAGGCCGTGGCGGATGACGAAAGCCGCGCCGTGTTTAGTCCTCCGGAATTGCTGGGCCGGCTTGTGCAGGCCGGACGGCTTGGGCAGAAGACCCGCGCGGGGTTTTACAGGAAAGAGGACGGCGAAATAAAGTCCGTGGATCCGGAAACCCTGGAGTATTCTTCCGCCAAGTCCATCCTCCTGCCCGCCCTGAAGAAAATACGCAAGCTGCGCACCACAGACGACCGGCTGCGGGCGCTGTACGAGTCCAGGGGACGCGCCGGAGCCTTCGTTCGCGGCGCGACACTGGATTTACTGGCGTACGCCGCCCGGAGAATTCCTGAAATTTCGGATCGGCCTGCCGATGTGGACCGCGCCGTACGCTGGGGATTCGGCTGGGAACTGGGTCCGTTTGAAATGTGGGACGTGATCGGCGTGGAGCGGGTCCTGAATGATTTGAGCGATGCCGGACTGGAGGCGCCTGCCTGGGTGAACGATGCCGTGCGGGCCGGCGGGTTTTATCGGGACGACGCGGGAGCGCGTACGGTCTATGTGCCGGCAAGCGAGGAATATGCGCCCGATCCTGTTCCGGAAGATTATGTGGCGCTTGCTTCAATCCGGTTGGAGGCAGGGCGTACGCTGTGGGAATCGGGCGATGCCGGGCTGCTCGATGTCGGAGATGGCGTCGCGTTGCTGGAGTTTCGCTCGAAGGCGAACACGCTGGGGAAAGGCGTGATGGAGGCCGTCGTGCATGCGATCGAGCACGTCGAAGCGGATCGCTCGCTCAAGGGGCTTGTGATAGGGAACGAGGGGCGCAATTTTTCGGTGGGGGCGAATCTTCTGGAATTGGCGGGCGCCGTGAAACTGCGGGCCATGAAGGTGGTAGATCGACACATCAAGGCATTTCAGGGCACGATCCAGCGCGTGCGCTATGCCCGCAAGCCGGTGGTCGTCGCGGCCCACGGGCGTGTGCTTGGCGGCGGATGCGAATTGCTTATGGGTTGTCCGAATCAGGTGGCGTCGGCGGAGTGCTATGCCGGTCTGGTGGAACTGGGCGTCGGCCTGATCCCTGCGGGAACGGGGACGATGCGTCTGGCGGCAGAGGCGTCCCGGCGGTCGGCAAACGATCATCCTTCCGAGATTCAGGCCTGGATCCGGCAATTTTTCGAGACGGTGGCGATGTCCCGCGTTTCGACGAGCGCTGTGGAAGCCCGGCAACTGGGCTTTCTGGCCCCGCATGCCCGCATCGTCATGCACGACGACCGGCGGCTCCATGTGGCCAGAGAAGAGGTGCTGCGCCTTTCCGCCGCAGGGTATCGTCCCCCTGTCCCGCAAAGCATCCGGGTGCTTGGGCAGCCCGGAGGCGCCGCGCTGGAGGTCATGGTGCGGCAATTCGTCGAAGGCCGGTTCATATCCGAATACGACGCCTTCCTTGCCGGACGCCTTGCCTTCGTGATGACAGGAGGCGATTTGAGCGCCCCTCAGGAAGTGGACGAGGAATACCTGATCGATCTCGAACGCAGCGTGTTTATCGAACTGATCCGTGACAAGAGATCGCAGGCCCGCATTGTACACATGTTGAAGACGAAAAAGCCGTTGAGGAATTAAGGAACCTTTGATTAAATCCGCAAAGTTCAGAGGCTGCGAGGCGCATGCTGGCAAGGAATGACGAAGCAATGTGGCAGGTCCCACATAATGAGGAATGACATCACAGTACAGGCCATCAGTGTCAAACTTAAAACAAGCTTTGCTCAAAAAATGGCATTTAATTCAAAATCAACCCCTACTTCG
>JANQSQ010000504.1 GCA_028283985.1 Rhodothermales bacterium
GATGTTCGCACAACTCCTGTATCTCGTAATGGGGCTTTTTGCGCCGGTGTTTGCGGGCGACGGATACGGACTTTCGTATATGCTGGGGGCGGTGAGCGCGGGGTATCTGGTGGGGTATCCGCTGGCGGCGCTCGCAGTGGGCCGCCTTTCGAGGCGGTGGAATACGCTGGCGGGCAGCGCGCTGGCGATGCTCGTCGGGTCGGTGGTGTTCTTTGCCACGGGCGTTATCTGGTTGCATTACGCTGCTGATCATGCCACCTGGATGGAATCCATTGACAAGGGCTTCCTGCGTTTCATTCCTGCGGACCTTGCTAAAGTGGCCTTTGTCGCCTTGATCTACTCCGGGACGCGGCGTCTGGGCGAGCGGGGTGCATAGACCGTTGCAGCACATGCCTGGCGGTTTCCATGATGCGATCTGCTATGTCGGGCTGGCCGTAGCCTTTCTTCCGGGGTTTGTCCCTGCCCAGGCGCAGCCCGGCGGATCCATTTTCGACGATCCGGTCGTACGGACCGAGGTGAGCGAAGGGCTGGATCGGCTGTATAACATGGAATTCGAGGCGGCGGCCCGCCGCTTCGAGCACATCGCGCAGCGTTATCCGGAACATCCTGGCGGTCCTTTTCTGGAGGCGCTCAACGTATGGTGGAAGATTCTTCCCGACCTTTCCGACGAGACGCATGACGCTGCGTTTTATGCGGCGATGGAGGAAGTCATCGAACGCTCGGACCGCCTCCTCAAGCAAGACCCCGATGCGTTCGACGCCATGTTCTTCAAGGGCGCCGCACTGGGATTCCGGGGGCGGCTCCGGTCGAATCGCGGAGAATGGCTCAAGGCGGCCCGGGATGGCCTGCGGGCGATGGATTACGTGCTGGACGTGACGGAACGGGAACCGGATGTGGCCGACTATGCTTTTGGCAAGGGGATGTACGACTATTATGCGGTGGCTATTCCGGAAAAATACCCGCTTCTGAAGCCCTTGATGCTCTTTTTTCCGGACGGGGACCGGGAGCGAGGTATCGAATCGCTCCGGCGTACGGTGCGCGACGGGCAGTTTATCCGTACCGAAGCGGCCTATTTCCTGTTGCAGATCTATTATCTGTTCGAAAACGATTTCGAGCAAAGCATGGAATATGCGACCTGGTTGCGCGAGCGGTATCCCGGGAATTCTTTTTTTCATACGATAGAGGGGCGCATCTATGCCCGGTGGGGTAGGTGGCGGCGCGCCATTCCCATTTTCGAGGAGGTTTATGCGCGTCATACGACCGGGCGGACAGGATATAATGCATCGTTGGCCGGGCAGGCCCTTTTTTTCATGGCGCGAGGCCGCATGGCCTATGGCGAGTACGAGGCGGCGCTCCCGCATCTTGACGCTTTGCAGGAACCCGCAATACGGGAAGCAGTGGATTACCCGTTCGTCACGATGGGACGGCTCTACGCGGGCATGGCCCATGATGCGCTCGGGCGGCGCGACCGGGCGGTGGCTTCCTACCGGGAGGCATTGACCACGAAAGACTGGTCCAATGCACACGAACGGGCAAGGCGGTATCTTGAAATGCCCTATGGACAGTAGCGCCGAACCTTATCCATGTCCATTTTCCCCAGAAGATCGCTCGGACAACATTTTCTTCGCGATCCGAATGTGGCGCGCAAAATCGTAGCTGCGCTGCAGGCTCCGGAGGAGGCGCATGTGGTGGAAATCGGGCCGGGCGAGGGGGCGCTCACGGGTTTTCTCCGGGATCGGTTCGCCACGTTTACCGCTATCGAGATAGATCGGCGCGCCGCTGCGTTCCTGCGGGATGCGCACCCGGAAATCGATGTGCGGCAGATGGATGTGCTGGACGTGGATTGGCGGGCGCTTGCCGGGGAAAAAGGCGCCCCGATTTGCGTGGCGGGTAACCTCCCGTACCATATCACGAGTCCCATCCTGTTCAACTTGCTCAATGCGCGCGATGTCTTGCAGGAGATCGTTGTGACGATGCAGCGGGAGGTTGCCGAGCGCCTTGTCGCGGTTCCCCGGACCAAAGCGTACGGTATCCTGAGCGTGCTGTGTCAGGCGCTTGCGCATCCCGAAATCCTGTTCAGGGTATCCCCCCATGTGTTTTACCCGCGCCCTGCCGTAACCAGCGCCGTGGTGCGGTTGACGTTCTCGGGGAAAGAGGACGCGCCCGAGGGGGTGGATATGCCGTTTTTTCGCAGCGTGGTCCGGACCGCGTTCAACCGCCGACGGAAAACGCTGCGCAACGGGCTCGAACGCTGGACAAGGGGAGCGATGGGCATTACGCTTCCCGACGGGTTGGGCGCGCGCAGGCCCGAGGAACTGACCCCGGAAGAGTTTGTCGCTCTTGCACGTTATCTTAATCAGAGTATCCCTAAGGCGCGCATATAGTGTTCGGGGCCTGCCACACTGCTTCGTCATTCCTTCCCAGCGCACCCCTCTCAGCCTCTGAGATTTGCGGACTTAATCAGAGTATCCCTTAACCGTTTGCGCACCGCATGGAGTATTCTTTCGATACCTTTCGGGACGAAGAGCTCCCCGCACATCTTCCCGGGATCGACGACGATCTGGCAGAGCGTCTTGAGGACCTGCTGGAATCCGGCGATCGCGAGGAGGCGGTGCGTATAGCGGCCAGTTTGTACCCGGCCGATCTTGCCCGGTTACTGAATTATCTTCCTGTCGGAGAACGCGAGACCCTGTTCGGCTGGTTGCCGAGCGAACAGGCCGGACTGGTGCTGGCCGAACTCGACGAAGAGTTTCGCACGCGGCTTCTTGAAGAAACGTCCCCGGAGCGGCTGACGGAACTTCTGGGCCATCTCGAAACGGACGATGTGACGGATGTACTGGCGGATCTGCCGGAAGAGGTAGCCGCCAAAGTGCTGCCCTTGCTGGATCGCAGCGAGGAAGTCCGGTCGTTGCTCCACTACGACGAGGAGTCCGCCGGGGGCATCATGGGTACGGAGTTCGTCATCGTACCCGAAACGTGGACTGCGGCGGAAGCGACGGAGGAAGTGCGCCGCAATGCCGAAACCGTCGAGGCGGTGTTTGCCGTGTTCGTGAGCGATGCGCAGGGGACATTGCAGGGCGTCGTTTCCCTGAAGAATCTGCTGCTGACGCTTGCGGACACGCCCGTGGCCGACATCATGGACGGGGACGTCATCACGGTAACCCCCGAAATCGATCAGGAAGAAGTAGCGCGTATCATGCAGCGGTACGATCTCGTATCGCTTCCCGTGGTGGACGAAGACGGCAGGATGCTGGGCCGGATCACGATCGATGACATTGTGGACGTCATTCGGGACGAGGCGGAGGAAGATATTCAGCGCATGAGCGGTATGTCGGGCAGCGAAGAGCCTTCCGACTCCGTGTTCCGGGTGATTCGCGGGCGGCTGCCGTGGCTGCTTATCGGTATGGTGGGCGCCGGCCTGTCGGGCCTCGTCATCGGACGATTCGAACATGCCCTCGAACAGGCGGTCATACTCGCCGCGTTCATTCCCATCGTAATGGCCATGGCCGGCAATGCGGGCATTCAGAGTTCGGCCATTGTGGTGCAGGGGCTGGCCAGCGGAGAGTTGTGGGCAAGCGATGTGGCGCGCCGCCTCGGCAAGGAATTGAGCGTGTCGCTCCTGAACGGGCTGGCGCTGGCGCTCATTCTCGGGGCTGTGGTGATGGCGCTGCCTATCGGCGGCGCGACGCTCGAATTGCTTGCGCTTACGGCGTCCCTTTCCATGCTCACCGTGATTGTGCTCGCCACGATTATCGGCGCCACGGTGCCTCTGCTGCTCCACCGCATGAACATAGACCCGGCGCTTGCCACCGGTCCGTTTATCACCACAAGCAACGATATTCTCGGCCTGGGCGTGTTCTTCCTGCTGGCGACGCTGATCTATTTGTGAGGGGCCGGCGTCGCGTTTGACCGTACCGTGCGGTGCGTGGCGTGTTTGTAAAGCGCCAAAAAACAAAAATCCGGCGCTGGGCGGCGCAGAGGGAAGTGGAACTATCCGGGATGAAATTCCGCTCCGGAGCGCGTATTTATCTGCGCAGGCATTGGCGGCGTATTGCACATACTCCCAAATCTGTTCGCCAGAATTGATATTTGCGTTGTCGATGTATATAAATTCTTGTAGAGCATGGGCATAATGTGGATGTAATGCGACATCGAAGGCATCGTAAAAGGCGCGCGCCAGTGTCCATGCCGTAGTCCGTTTGTTTTTAGAGGCATGGACATGTTTACGATGTCGGCGCGGTATACGATGGTACTGGCGTTTGCGCTGGGCCTTTTTCATTTCAATGGCGCTGTGGCCCGCGTAGAAAAGTGCGGCTCGGCAAATTCCGGGCATACGGGCGAATCTTTGTTGTCGCCCTCCTTGTCAACAGGGCCTCCGGTGGCGGTCGGAACAATGCGCGACAGGAGATTGACGATGGGCGGAGTCTCCGTCGTCCGATTCAGCGTAGCGCCTTATTTCATGGATCCCGACGGCGATTCGCTCTCTTACTCGGCTGTGTCTTCGAACCCGAGCGTGGCGGGCGTGGAGATGTGCGGGAGCATTCTGAAGATCAGTGCGGCATCAGCGTACACTGCAACAGTGACAGTGACAGTGACGGCAAGCGACGAGCCGGGTTCTTCCGTAACGCAGGCTTTCTGTATAGGCGTAGGGAGAGATTGCCCTCCCCGGTCAAACCAGGCCCCGATGGCGAATGGCCCGATTCCGGATAAAACGTTTACGCGGGCCACTTCGCCTATCCGTTTCGATGTGTCGCAGTATTTCACGGATCGGGAGGAGAATGAGGAGGATTTGTTCTACACGGCCGGATTGTCGAGAACGGGCGTGGTAGATACGAGCATTACGGGCAGTACGCTGACGCTTACGGCTATTGTGCGGGATACGGTGACCGTGCAGGTGAAAGCAACCGACATGGGCGGTTTAAGCGATTCGCTATCGTTTCAGGCGACAGTCGCGAACAGTCCGCCGGAAGCGCAAGGGGACATAGCCAACCTGAAGGTGAGCGAGGGTGCATCCTTTTCTTTCGAGATATGGGATTATTTCACGGATTCTGACGAGGAAGACACATTGACCTACGAGGTACGTGTTCTTATAAACCCCGGCAATGCGGTGAGCGCAAGTATTGCAGACAGCACGCTGACGATTACGGGCAATTCAATTAGTATTACCCCTAGCCTGCTGTACCTCAGCGCGCGAGATCCGTCAGGCGGATCGCACGCTGCACACGACTTCTTGGTAGAGGTCGTCGACAGCGCTATCAACCATCCCCCGGAAGCCAGAGGCAAGATTTCCGACAGGGAATTTTCGCTGGGAGATCCTTTTGAAAGTTTCGACGTGTCGGGGTATTTCTACGATCCCGATGGGGATACGTTAACCTACGCGGTCGAATCGTTGAACACGGGTGCGATAACGACAAGCATACCGGCGGGCGGCAGTACGCTGACGATAACGCCCGTGTCTGCGGGCACGGATTCAGTGACGGTGACAGCGACGGATCCGGATGGCGAGAGCGCTGCGCAGCAATTCGCCGTGACCGTAAGCGGTACGCAGCCGCCTCTTTCGGTAGATATCACGTCGGGTCCGACATCGATCGTATCGGGTATGGCATACACATGGGTTGCGACGGCAAGCGGCGGTACGTCTCCTTATACATACAAGTGGGAGTATGCGACGCAATGCGTTACGACCAATCCTTGCGTCTGGCAATGGATAGACGCAGGGAGTACAGTGAACAGCCTTACGCGCGCGATAACGACGACGGGCGATTCAGCGGGCGTTCGCGTGACGGCGACCGATGATGCGACGCCCAATGCCACTGCCATGGACTCGGTTATCGTGCCGGTCACAGGTACGCCGCCACCGCCTCTTTCAGTAGATATCACGTCGGGTCCGACATTGATCGTCTCGGGCACGAGCGGTACATGGCGGGCAACGGCAAGCGACGGGACCCAGCCCTATTCATACAGTTGGGAGTATGCGACGCAGTGTGTTACGACTAATCCTTGCGTCTGGCAATGGATAGACGCGGGGAGTACAGGGAGCAGCCTTACGCGCACGATAACGACGACGGGCGATTCGGCGGGCGTTCGCGTGACGGTGACCGATGATGCGACGCCCAATGCCACCGCCATGGACTCGGTTATCGTGCGGGTCACAGAGGATCCGCCCCTTGAAGTAGATATCACGGGTCCGACATCGATCGTCTCGGGCACGAGCGGTACATGGCGGGCAATGGCAAGCGACGGGACCCAGCCCTATTCATACAGTTGGGAGTATGCGACGCAGTGT
>JANQSQ010000516.1 GCA_028283985.1 Rhodothermales bacterium
GACGAGGTTCCCCCGGAAACAGAGGAATATCCCGAGGAGACGTACTGAGGCGCAATCCGGCCCCTTCCTCAAGAAATCCTTCGTTTTTCGCAGGCGCCCCTGTTATGCCCTTCGCATTTTCCGACCAGGATTTTGATCGTATTGCCAGCGTGCTGGGGGTACCGGCCCGGCGCGAACCCGCACTGGTCCGCTACGAACTTCTGGACGAAGCAAGCGGCCGGCGGCTCTCGCTGGAAATCACGCCCGAACTGGATCTGCCCGAGGATGTGCGGGGCGATCAGGCCGAAAATCTCATTTCCGTATACGCTATCGGTTCTTTCCTGCAACTCCAGGGATGCACAGGGTTTATCGCCAGCGAGGAACTGGGCGAAGTCCTTTTTTTCGCGCGCCGTGCAGGAACCGCCCATGGACTCGTGATTGAACGGGAAGCGGGATGCTCCCTGTATTCGAACGTGGACGAACGCCTGCTCTCCGCCGATTTCACGCAGTTGGCCCCGGAACTCGTAATGAGCAGCGTTGCGCTCTCGATGACCGAGACGCTCTTCGACGACCTCCGTTGATGCATGGGGACAAAACCGATCCGGGAGGCGATTTCACGGTAGCGTTGCGGCATCCTTCCTGCAAGCTTCCGGCAGATCGTTGCCGCCGGGTACTGACGCATGTACTGTCTGCCGAGGGTGTAACGGCCCGGCATCTTGTGCTGGTGGTGGCCGGCCGCGAGACAGTACAGGATCTGCACCGGCGCTACCGGGCATGCGATGAGCCTACGGACGTACTGGCTTTCGACTATCATCCCGAAGAAGCGAAAACAGGGAAACGGGTCGTGGACGGGGAAATCTATATCGATTTCGATACGGCGCGCGAACGGTGCCGCGAATTCGGGGCGGATGCGGAGGAGGAAGCCATGCGCTACGCCATCCATGGTCTTCTGCACCTGATCGGTTATTCCGACAAAACCCCGGCAGAGAAAGCAAAAATGCATGCACTCGAAGACCGTTACCTTGGCGCAACGAGACATTCACTGTGATAATCGGCAGATATCTGCTGTTTTGCCGCCGCATCCGTTGATAATTTCGTACCGATTCCGTAATACGAAAGAGGGCGCATCCGCGCTGCATCGTAAGGTTGTTCGACCTAAAGAGGTATCCTAATGCAAACACAGATCACGGCTCGTCATTTCGATGCTCCTTCCACGCTCAGGGAATATGCCGAAGCCCGCCTGGCGAAACTCGAACGGGTGTACGACGGGATTACGGAAGCGCGCATCGTATTATCGGAGAATGGCCACCCGGACAAGATCAAATCCGCTGAAATGATTGTGCATGTGTACCAGCAGACGCTCACGGCTGCGAGCAACGGCGCCACCCATGAGGAGGCGGTCGACGAATGCGCGAAGATACTTCGCCGCCGACTCAAGAAGTACAAGGCGCGGCTGCGCTCCACGAATCGGAACTACCAGAAGTAGATGATGCATACGTCCATGACTCTGCCCGAGCGTATCGAGGCGAACCGCGATCTGGCCTTCGACCTGCTTCGCATCTATCTCGGGGTCGGACTCTTTGTCCGCGGCGTGTTTTTTTTGATTCGCCCGGACGCCTTTACCGCGCTCGTAGCGGGAAGCGAGGCGTCCCTGCTCGCATCGTCCGGCGTGATGTATGTCGTGGTGTGCGCGCACCTTCTGGGAGGCGCCATGATTACGATCGGTCTGTTTACGCGTCTGGCTGCGCTGCTGCAAATACCGATTCTCGCGGGCGCCGTCTTTCTCGTCCACCTCAGGGGCGGCGTATTCACGGCAGGACAGTCGCTGGAATTCTCGGCGCTCGTGCTGTTTCTGCTGATCCCGATTTTTCTGCATGGATCCGGCCGGTGGTCCGTCGATGCATCATGGAGTACGCGGCGATTCGTCCCGTTCCGTTCGATTGGCGAACAATTCGAGCGCCTCGGAAACATCGCGTTCGAACTACTGAGAATCTATCTCGGGATCGGACTCTTTGCGCGAGGAATCCTGTTTATCTCGAACTCTTCCGCGTTCATCGATCTGCTCGGCCCCTCCTCGTCGGCCTGGCTTACCTCCGTGGTGCTGATCCACTATGTCGCGCTGTCCCACCTCGTCGGCGGAGTCATGATCGCCGTCGGTCTTTTCACGCGCGTGGCTGCGCTGGTCCAGTTACCGATTCTCATCGGGGCCGTTTTCGTCGTGCATTTGCAGAGCGGGTTGCTCGCCGCCACGCAGTCGCTGGAGTTCTCGGCGCTTGTCCTGTTCCTGCTGATCCTGCTCGTGCTGTGGGGATCCGGAAGGCTATCGGTGGACAAGTACATTGTGGAACGGCCTGCAGATGCAGAGCACTACCGTCATGCGCAGGCGCTGGACAAAGAGGCTACCGAGGCGAAACCTCTCCTGCCTCCGGAATATTCCCCACCGCCCGCCGCCGCCTGTTCCTGCGGATATGGCAAGGATCATCCGCGCGTTTCCCCCCATGTCCGCTACGGCATGTTCAGCGCGGTGTTCTTTCTGGCCGGCGCTACGGGCCCGCCCAAGGAGATCGTGTTTCGATGCGGGAATTGCGGAGAGGTCGTGACCCGATCGCGAGAACCGGAGGTGTTGCGGCGGCATCGGTATCAGCGGTAGGGGTTGCAAATTCTGAGTACGCGCGCATGGCTCTGAAGAAGTCTCAACTTTATTCCTCGCTCTGGCAAAGCTGCGACGAGTTGCGCGGCGGTATGGACGCCTCGCAGTATAAGGACTATGTCCTGACGCTGCTGTTCATGAAGTACGTTTCGGATAAGCCCGACACGCTCATCGAAGTGCCCGACGGCGGCGGCTTCGCCGACATGGCGAGACTCAAGGGCGACAAGGAGATCGGGGATAAGATCAACAAGATTATAGGAAGGCTCGCCGAGGCCAACGCTCTCAAAGGCGTCATCGACCAGGCCGATTTCAACGACGAAAGCAAACTCGGCAAGGGCCAGGAGATGCAGGACCGGCTCTCGAAACTGGTCGCCATATTC
>JANQSQ010000434.1 GCA_028283985.1 Rhodothermales bacterium
TGCCCAATAGCGAACGCTTGTTACAGGGGCTTGTCGGATCAGTAGTCATATTATAATACCAGTCTCGCAGGAAGTAGTTCGAAAATACTGTATCGCACCCTGTCCGACAATACATATTTCTGATGCCCTTTTGCCTTCGGGCCACTACTCCATGTATCCTCTCCCGTGTGTAATTGCAGAGGTGTTGAGCATTCACGCCGGGACCTTACGCGCTCACACGCACGGTCACGATATCTGTCTCGTGATATTGCTGGTGGCGAACAGAGGACGCGAGATGTCGCAACAGCCGAAGCGACACTTCCCGCTCCATGGGCGCTTCATCCACGTGTTCGCTGAGTAGCGCGATCCGATCCTGAAGATTCTCCTCCCCTGACGAGACAACGAATTCAAGCACGGCGTCCTCTTCTTCCTTGTACGCCGTAAGGCGCAAGTGCCGTTGGGCGTGTTTCTCTTCTGCGCCCTCTTGCGGAATAAGTGTCAGCAAGGTTTCCTCCGCGGCGGCGTCCAGGCGGCCTGCCATTGCCGTGTCCCAGCCGTTGCGGGACGCGAACGCACCGAGAAAGTCCCTGATCTCTGACAGCGCGGAAATATCGAATACCATCTGTATCCGACTATGGCGGGGCCGCGCGAGCTCCAGAAACAGCGTCAGGAGGATGGCTGTGATACCGCCGGCGTTCATCCCGTTCCGCAAAAGACCGCCTGCAAACTCCGAGACGTACTCGGGAAATATCATGCCGCTCTGGAAGCCGACCCCGACGAGGAACGAGATGCCGACAACTATGCCTTTGCGATAATCGATTCCGTCCTGAACGACTATTTTAATCCCGACCAGGAAGAGCGCCGCCAGCATTACGATGAAATAAGCGGCGATGACCGGGCCCGGTATCGCCAGGACGATGGCGAGCGCTTTCGGAAGGAACGCCATGATAATGAACACGGCCCCGGTGGCAACCCCGACGTTGCGGGCCCCGACCCCGGTGAGTTCCGCCATCGATACGCCCAGGGTGTTGGCCGTATTCGGTATCGTACCCACGAGACCGGAAATCAGGTTGCTTATGCCATCCACGGTCATGGCGCCTTCCACCGCCCGGAAATCCACCGCCCGGCTTTTGCGCCACGATATACGCTGGATGGCGACGGAACTGCTGATCGTGCGGATGGAACTGACTACGGCGACAAGCAGGAATGCGGGAAGAAGCGCCCAGAAAGCGGGCCCAAAGTCGAGGGCGAAGCCCGGCCATTCGTTTGCCGGCAGGCCAATCCATGAAGCCGCAGTAATTCGATCAAACTCGTATAGCCCGAAAAAGCCGCCAATTACCGAGCCGGCGACCACACCGATAACCGGCCCCCAGAGACGTAACACCCCGGTCGCCTTTAGCGTGATGCCGCTGATGATGAGCAGCGTTACGAGGGCGCTCAGCGGAGCAGCGAGCGCCGGGGCCCCGGGCGCCGGCAACAGATTGAAGATGGCCGGCATTATGGTAATCGGTATCAGCATAATTATCGTTCCCGCGATAGCCGGGGTCAGAAACCGCTGGAACAGCGAAAGCCGCCAGGAAAGCACAAGGGGAACGAAGGATGAGATGACGACCAGGGTGGCGAGCAGTGCCGGTCCGCCTTCGGCGACTGCCGTGATACAGACCGCGATGAAAGCCCCGGACGGCCCCATAATGAGCAAATAACCCATGCCGATCCGGCCGATGCGAGCCGCCTGCAAAATGGTGGCTACCCCACCAACCGCGACCGTGGCGAACACGGCCCACGACACATAGGCTTCGGTCGTATCCGCCGCGCGCATCACGACGGTCGGGATCAGTATGATGGCGGCTACACTGAGCGCAGCGAGTTGCAAGCCAAGGCCGAAGGCGAGGGTCGCCGGAGGCTTTTCGTCGGGCTGATAGCGGATGCCCGTGTGACCGTTGGCATTCTTGGCATTCATGTTAGCAGGAAACAGACAAATTCGATTATTTCATCGATGATCCGGGGAATCACGGCAGGCCCGGTCCGAAGGGTCCCGGACCTGTTTTGCCGGAAGGCATAGCGGCTGCCGATCGTTTAAAATGGGGGTTTATGTTTTCATGCGCACGGTCACGATATCTGTCTCGTGATATTGCTGGTGGCGAACCGAGGACGCGAGATGTCGCAACAGCCGAAGCGACACTTCCCGCTCCATGGGCGCTTCTTCCGTGTGTTCGCTGAGCAGCGCGATCCGATCCTGAAGATTATCCTCTCCCGACGAGACAACGAACTCGAGCACTGCGTCCTCTTCTTCCTTGTACGCAGTAAGTCGCAGGTGCCGTTGGGCGTGTTTCTCTTCTACCTGATCCTGTGGAATGAGCGTCAGCAATGCTTCCTCCGCGGCGGCGCCCAGGCGGTCCGACATGGCCGTGCCCCAGCCGTTGCGGGATGCGAACGCACCCAGAAAGTCCCTGATCTCTGACAGGGCCGACATGTCGAATGTCATCTGCATCCGACTGCGGCGGGGCCGCG
>JANQSQ010000436.1 GCA_028283985.1 Rhodothermales bacterium
GCCGCCGTTCCGCGTAGCGGCCTTCTATGGAAGCAATCTTGTCGCCCATATCCGGGAGCACGAACAGATCGGTGTCTTCCCCGGCTGTCCGCGCCGCAAACTCGCGCCCCTGTTCCGTCATCTCGATAGCATGCTGCTTCTCCTCCAGGGCAAAGAACAACGGCTCATCCACAAGCGGCATATGCTTGGCATTATCCTGCAAGTAGAAGAACTCCGTCTTGCGCAGCAACTGCGCCACGCCCGTTTCCTGAAGCAGCTTCTGGAGCTTCTTGTTGCGGGGAAACCCGCGGTTGGCGCGCAGGAGAGCAAGGCCGGCTTCGTTCTCCATCTCCGAGGCCGTCTTGCGGTCGCCGGCCTCTTCGGCCCGGTCCCGTTCGCGTAAACGCCGCTCCGCTTCGGACGCAAATCCCGCCACGGCCTTCTGCTGGGCATAGACCAGCTTTTCGATGACGGGCTGCAGTTCCATAAAACGGCTGTCGTTCGCTTGCGGTACGGGGCCGGAAATAATGAGCGGCGTGCGCGCCTCGTCGATCAGCACGGAATCCACCTCGTCCACGATCGCAAAATGGTGGCCGCGCTGCACGAGTTGCTCCTGCTCGGATACAAACGAATTATCCCTCAGATAGTCGAAGCCGAACTCGTTGTTCGTGCCGTACGTGATGTCGGCGCGGTATGCCTTGCGGCGGTCTTCCGAGTGCGATTCGTACTTGTCGATGACATCCACGGTCAGACCGTGAAACTCGAAGACCGGGCCCATCCATTCCGCATCGCGCTGCGCCAGATACGGGTTGACCGTCACCACATGCACGCCGCGGCCCGCCAGCGCGTTGAGATAGACCGGCAGAACGGCCACGAGCGTTTTCCCCTCGCCCGTTTTCATCTCGGCAATACGCCCCTGGTGCAGCACCACGCCCCCCAGCAACTGGGCGTCGTACGGAACCATATCCCAGGAAATGCGGGTGCCTCCGGCCTCCCATTCCTTGCCCAGCAGGCGACGGCACGTTTCCTTGACGACGGCAAACGCCTCCGCAACCATGCTGTCGAGCACTTCCTCGACAATCTCCAGCCATTCTTCTTCCAGCCCATCGAGTTCGTCGAAGAGCGCCCGATGCTCTCCCGGCGAGAGTTCCTTGCTGTCATCGGTCCCGACCCCGTTCCCCGAAAATGCAGGGAGCGTCGTTTCGTCCGCATCAGACGTATCCTGATCCGGCGCCGGAACGGCGCCTCCCAGGCGGGCGCGCAGCGCTTCCTGACTTGCTTCGTTGTCTGCAACGGCTTCCCGGATGCGTTGCCGGAAATCGTCCGTTCTGGCCCGCAGCTCCTCGTCCGAAAGGTCGGACAGATCCTCACAGGCATCGTTGATGCGCTCGACAACCGGCCAGAGCCGCTTCAGCTCCCGTTCGTTCTTGTCGCCGAACAGCGATTTAAAGAAGTCTACCATAGTGCGCAGGGCGCGGAAATCAAGGGAAAAATCGGTTTGCCGGGAGAAAGCCCCGACAGACTGACAGGGAACAGAATATCACGCCGAACTGCAAAAACCGTTCCTTTCGAAGGCAGGAACAAAGCCCTTCTTTTGCACCCCAAGGGCAACATCAGGCCGCGATCTCCGTTCATGTAGTATGCGTACTCCTTATGTCCGCCCCTTCCTCTTTGCGGCAATCCTTGTCCTGACCGGGACGGGCGCCCTTCCGGCGGCGGCCCAGTCCGGATCGGCCACCACCTTCTCGTTCCTGCGGCTTGCCCCTTCCGCGCGGGCCGCCTCGCTGGCCGGCGCATTCTCCGCGGTATACGATGAAGACGTCAACGCGCTCTTCTACAACCCGGCCCTGCTCAATCCGGACATGCACCGCACGCTCTCCGTCACGTACCTCAATCATCTGGGGGGCATCCATGCGGGATTCGTATCGCATGCCCGGCATTGGGAAGGCATCGGCACGCTGGGTGCGGGATTGCGCTACGTAACCTGGGGCAACATCGAGGGATACGATGCGGCCGGAAACGCTACGGAAAGCTTCGGCGCAAACGATGCGGCGCTCACCGCATCCTGGGCCCGCGCCCATGACGAACGCCTGCGGTACGGCGCAAACCTCCACGCGGCGTTCTCTCGGATAGAAACAGCCAGTGCGTCGGCCTTCGCCGCAGACGCCGGCGTGCTCTACCATTTTCCCGCACAGCAACTGGCCCTGAGCGCCTCCATACATCACATAGGCATTGTAGCGGATGCGCTCGGCGCGTCCAGAGATACGCTGCCGGTCGCTCTGCGCGTCGGGGGTTCGAA
>JANQSQ010000538.1 GCA_028283985.1 Rhodothermales bacterium
GACGCCGTGACCGGCGGAACCCGAAGGGTGGGGCCTTTTTTCGCGCCATGCGGCGTTGCCGCTCGCTTATGTGGCTGGGCCACACTGCGCTCGCGGCGCCTGGCCTGACAGGAAAACAGGCCCCGCAGAGCGCCGCTGTATAGTGGTAACAGGCCCAAATACGCGGTGGCTTGGTCGAATGCAATGTTCCGGAAGACGGGAACCTGCATGCGGGGCGTTCCGTGCAAAGCGGCAACGGGTTTTTTGTATCCGGATTATGGTCATAACAACCCGGCCATATCCGGTGTCGAGGCGTCCGCAGGTTCCCGGACCAGGATGCCCCGGACATAGCGTGCGGTCGCCCTTCTGCCCTTCCACCCATCGAACCGCCGCTTGCCGCGTCGTTATTTCATTCGTTGCAACGGCATACCATGATTACTACGATTGCTCAAGCCCTGTTCGATCGCCTGATCGATGCATTTCCCCCGGATCGCACATACGGACGTTCGGACATCCGACGCGATCCGATGCCGAAGGCGCTCGCCGATTATCTCGAACAGGTATTGCATATGAAGCTCCGGGATACTCTCCCGGAGAGCAATTTGCAGGATTCCTGGGTGGACCTGCAGGAGGCAGAGGTGCCGGAGGCGCATGCCCGTTTTATGGAGGTCATGAAGCGCCACCAGGCCTTTCCCGCTTTCGTATGGGCCGATTTCCTGAAGAATGCATGCCAACAAACGCTATACCTGGTTATCCAGCCCACGGCTTCGCTGATCGATTCGGTGTTTGATCCGTTGGGCACTCCGGTGCGTGTCCGTACGATGCGGGATCGCATGGGATTGTATCCTGCGAAGATTCCCTACCAGGAGGTCCTCGAAATCTGGCTGGAGGAACAGGGTGACGAGCCGGTTGGACGGGATCGGTTCGAAGAGTTCCTGCATCAGGCCGACCGGCAACTTGCCTCGGGCGGTTCCCCGGAGGACTGGCTCCGGTTATTCGATCCGCTTGTCAACGTGCTTGCTACTGCCGGATATGGTGAGGTTCCTACGGAGTTTGTCAAGGCGTTTTTACAGGAAAAGGGCGCGGAAAAGATGCTACGCCGCCTCGAGCAGCAATTCGGTTCGGAGGAAAGCATTCCTTTCGACAAGTTGGAGGTATTGTTTGCGTCCGATGCAGCGGAAAGCGTCAAGTCCGCCGGGAAGGCCGCAAGTGCGCCAACGAGACCGGCGGAGCGCCGCCAGGAACCGCAACCCTTGTGGAAACGGTTCGCGCAGGATCGTGACGGTGTTTCGTCCACTACCGAGTCTCCCACATCTTCTTCTTCGCCCGCGGAGAGCGTGAATAATTCGGG
>JANQSQ010000546.1 GCA_028283985.1 Rhodothermales bacterium
GTTCGCTATGCACCTGCACCTCCGACTCGAGGGCATCCTGCACGATACCGATCAACTCCTTGTGTGTGTAGGCCGGCGTCGACCGGATATCGAGGGTGAACGTACACCGGTCCGGCACGACGTTGCGAGCCGAACCTCCCGCTACGGTGGTTACGGTAACCGTACGGTGTCCCAGAAAAGGATCCTCCCGGTCGAAGTCAAGCGCGATAGCGCGCTCGATGTCTCTCGCAGCGGCTGCTATGGCGTTTTGCCCGAGATGCGCCCGGGCGGCATGGGCTGTTTTGCCTTGTGCTTCCACACGCAGCACCAGCAGTCCCTTTTGAGCGATGCACGGAACGAGGTTGGTGGGTTCGCCTACGAGCGCTGCCTTCAAATCCGGCAGATGCGGGCGCAGGGTCTTGAGTCCATTATAATCCCCGCCTGTTTCTTCGCAGGCGGTCAGCGCTACAATGATTCGTCCGGAAGGCCGGAAGTCATCTGCAGCCAAAGAAAGGAACGCGGTGGTCATGGCGGCGACAGACGCTTTCGCATCCACGCTTCCGCGCCCGTACAAGCAGCCTTTCGATTCGATCGCGTCAAATGCGCCGTGCGGATGATGCTCCGACGGAGGTACCGTATCAAGGTGGGTGTTCAGCAACAACACATCATCCCCTTCCCCGAATCTGAAGAACACGTTATCGTCGATGCGGCCCGTTTCGATCCCGTGTTGCGCGACATACTTCTCCATATACCCGGCGGCGTTTTTTTCTTCGCCGCTGAGCGAAGGAATGCGCACAAGCTCCTTCAAAAGCGCTATGACGTCTTTACGAGACTGCATTGCTGGGGCAGGGTTGAAAGCGTCAATGCATAATGCGAGTACCCGTCGAGGGGTCCCGAATCCCTTCCGGGGACACGATGAATACGTTCGGAATGCCGGCATTGAGCGCGGCGAAGCCCACATCGATCTTTACGCGCATTCCGTCGGTGATCCACCCCTCCTGTACACCCCGGGAGCGCAGTTCGGCACTGAAGGAGGATACATGGGAATCCGGATCCGCGGTATTTCTGCGAATGCCTCCGATTTCCGTGACGAGCAAATATTCGTCGGCCTGTAAGGCCTCCGCAACGGCGCAGGAGACCGTATCGGCGTTCACGTTATACAACTGTCCCGTATGATCGATGCCAAGCGGGGCGATTACCGGGACATACCCCAGATCAAGCAGGATGTCGAGGAGTGTCGTATCGACGGATACAATATCTCCGACCCATCCGAAGTCAATCGTTTCTCCATCGACATTCCAGGGGGGGCGTTTGGTAACGTGCATGAACGGGCCGTCGGCGCCGGACAACCCCACAGCCTTGATACCATGCCTGATTGCGCTGGCCACAAGGCGCCCGTTCAACTCGCCGCGCAGACTCCATTGCACGATTTTCAGATCGGTATCGGTGGTGATACGGCGACCATGCACCATGCGGGGGGTATGGCCGAGTTGCCCGGCGATCTCGGTAGCCAGGACTCCTCCGCCGTGTACGACAACGACCCGTCCGGTTTCCGCTAACCGGGCCACCGAGGTCCAAAGCGTATCGAGGAGTTCGTTGCGCAGGACGGATGCGCCTCCCATCTTGATGACGGTCGTTTTCATCACAACCCCCAGACATACTCGAGAATCGCTTTCTGTGCATGCAACCGGAATTCGGCCTGTTCGAGGTGAATAGCGCCCGGGCCGTCCAGGACATCGTCTTCGACGACCACATTGCGGCGTACGGGCAAGCAATGCATGAAGCGCGCCTCTCTCGTTTTTTGCATCCATTCCGTAGTAATGCACCAATCCTGCAAGCTTTCCCGTCGCACCGGTTCATGCTCCGGATCGGAATAGACGAGCGGGCCGCTCCATGCCTTGGCGTACACGACATCCGCTCCGTCGAAAGCCTGTTCGCGGTTATCCGTTTCCTCGACGCGTGCCCCGTAGGACCGGGCTGTTTCCATAATCCCGTAATCGAGCGCGTATTCGTCCGGTCGCACCACGGTCACATGCATTCCGGAGCGGGCAGCCATCAGCACGGCGGAATTGGGCACGGCCATGGGGAGCGCTTTGGGATGGTATGTCCATGCAAGCACAAACTTCTTGCCGCGCGGATCGCCCAGTTGCCGGCGGATAACCGCGGCGTCGGCCAGGGCCTGACAGGGATGATAAAAGGCGGATTCGAGATTGATGACCGGTACGGACGAAGCCGAGGCGATGGTGCGGATGAGCCTTTCCTCCCGATCCTTGTTGAAACTCTTGAGCGAGGCGAAGAGCCGTACGCCGAGCGCGTCGTAGTACCTCGCCAGCACGCCGATGGCTTCCCGGATATGCTCTGCCTCCTCGCCATCCATGACGGCGCCCCGCTCGAAGGCGAAACGCCATGTTTCCTGACCGGGGGTGAGTACGGTCGAGTAGGCTCCGAGTTGTGCTGCCGCCAGTTCCATGGAAGTTCTGGTACGCAGCGAAGGGTTGAAAAACATGAGCCCGATGCTGCGCCCCCGGGCGGTCTCCGTCCATTTCCCGGCGTTTTTGTAGTAATGCAAGGCCCTCTCCACCGCCGCATTCCATATCACGCGGTTGAGCGATTGCCAGTCGATCAAGTGTCTCATGTATCGATATCTACGGTTTGACGGATGTCCAGTGCGGATGCAAGGGCCTCACAGAACATATCCAGTGCTTCGAAGGGAGTGTTAATCGGAGGCATGAGACGGATCACGTTCGGATCGTCCGCTCCCCCTGTAAGAATGCCTTGTTCCAGCAATGCCTCGCGAACCGGAGAGGCAGGGCGATCCAGCACGATACCTATGAGTCCGCCTCGCCCGCGTACGCTGCAGTTGAGCGGTTCCAGCCCGCTGCGTACGCGTTCGAACAGTTTGGATGCTCGTGGCATGAGATTCTCTTCAACCAGCGTTCTGAGCGTAGCCTCCACAGCGGCCATGGCTATCATCCCGCCCCCGAAGGTTGTTCCCTGGTCCCCTGACTTCACGGTCGATGCAATCTCATCGGAAAGAAGCACGGCGCCCACCGGCACACCTGCCCCAAGGCTTTTCGCGAGTGAAATACAATCCGGGCGTACTCCGTACTGCATACTGATGGAGAATGTACCTGTGCGGCCTACCCCCGTCTGTATTTCGTCAAAGAGCAGCAGGGCCCCATGCCGGTCGCATAGCTCCCGCAACGCGTGGCAGTATGTCGCCGGCGCTTCGAGCATACCCGCCATACTCTGGATAGGCTCGAGGAGCACCGCTGCAATATCATCGTGTGCTTCAAACGCTTCCTCGACAGCGGCGGCATCCCCGAAAGGCGCGAACGTGGTCGCCGCCAGCACGTCCCGGTACGGCGCCCGGTACGCATCTTTCCATGTGGCCGCGAGGCAGCCGGGCGTGCGTC
>JANQSQ010000572.1 GCA_028283985.1 Rhodothermales bacterium
TGAAAACGCCGGAGGAGCATGCGATGGGCAAAAACCAGCGCAACAGCGATCGCTACCCAGGCAACACTCAACATGAACCAGGCGTCAAGCGACGAACCCAGCCAGGTTATTTCCTCCAGATTATTCAGAAAATTTCCCATGCCGATCTCTTATGCGTTCAATTCAGGATCGGGAGAGGCTGACTCCTCTTCTGTCACAGCAGATATGCCTTGATCGAGGATACGACCGGCGATCTCTATAAAATCTTTCTCTGTGATGATACCGATCAGATGCCCGTCGCGAACCACTGGCAGCGATCCTATTTTCAGGTCCCGCATCTTGTGGATGGCTTCTATCGCGAGCGTATCCGGAGAAACCGTAACCAGATCCCGGATCATTACATCCTTCACTGGCAGGTTTTGCCCGCCGCCGCGCTGTTCCGCCATCAGACGAAGCAAATTCCGGTGACTGACCAGTCCCACCAGGCGGTGCTCGTTATCTTCGACCAGCACATGCCGAATGTGCTTCCAGTCCATGAGGCACGCCACCAGTTCGACCAGTTCTTCTTCGTTGACCGTGACGAGATCGGTGCTCATGTATTCTTCCACGCGCGCTCTGTCGAAACGGCGTTCCGGAATACCTTCCTGCGGTTCGGCCTCCGGCCACGTGTGCACGGGCGCACCCTCTTTCTGGCGATTTACGGTGGCTGCCACCACGGCGCTCAGCCGCTCGGCCCGGGAGGCTTTCGGGCGCATCGTAAGCAGAGAATGGAGTTGCCAGTGGGCGCCGGTACGACGGGACGTTACGCGTTCCTCGATAATATCCAGATAGCGGGTGATGTCTTCGGTGGCAATACCCGCTTCGTGCAAGCCCTCCCGGGCAAGCGGAAGTAGCTCGTGACAAATCAATTCGCATGCGGAAATCCGCCGTCCGTCCAGCCACGTGAACTGTGCCGCCAGTCCAAGGCGGGCCGCCGCCACAAAATTTCCCACAGCATCGTCAAAATCCATGATGCGCCGAATATCCGGACAGGCATTGGACAAACCCATGGTCAACCCGAACCAGAATGCCGCGTTCGCCATCTCGTCGATCACGGTCGGGCCGGAAGGCAGGATACGGTTTTCAATGCGCAGCGTCGGGTTACCGTCCGTTACGCCATAGCAGGCCCGGTTCCACCGGTATACGGTACCGTTGTACAACTGAAGAGCCTGGAGCTTTGGAGCTCGGCCTGCCCCCAGCGCCTCCATAGGATCCTCTATCTTGGATTTCGAGAGCAGAATCCGGAATCGGGAAATGTCTTCCTGAAAAATTTCCAGCACCGACCGGTCTATCCACTTCGTTCCAAAATGCACGCGCGGGCTCATCTCACGGATGTACAGATTCGAACTGCGTGTATCCACAGCCTGCTGGAACAGGGCGATACGCGTCTCCTGCCAGAGACGCTTTCCGAACAAAGTCGGCGAATTGACGGCAGCGGCGAGGACCGGGCCAGCCACGGCCTGCGCGATATTGTACATCCCGGCGAATTCATCGGGATGTACCTGCAAATGCGTCTGAAAACTCGTGTTGCACCCCTCCAGCGTGATGCTGTCGTGCTTGATGTAGAGTTCGTCCGTACCCCGGATCTGCAGTTCGGCAGGGCCGCCGCGCAGTCGAGCGATTGCCTCGTTCAGCGCGTGGTAACGCGGGGCCGGCATCATATGTGCAAGGTCCAGATCGGACAATGTAATCGTGGGAAGGATGCCCGCCAGTACCACATGCGCTCCGGTTTCCTCGACCACCTTACGTATACTTGCCACCGCTTCCTCCACAGAACGCTCCATACGCCGCAGGCAATCTCCCTGGAACACAACCGGATCCAGATTCAGTTCGAGATTGAACTTCATTAACTCTGAGACGACCCGGTCGTCATCGGCCGCCCGTTTCAGGATCTCTTCGGCGACTGGAGCCGGACGCCAACGATCATCCACCAGAAACATCTCCTGCTCTACCCCGATTCGGCGCACGCCCGATTCGAACCTGTTCTCTTCCAGTAAATATTCCAGCGCACGAACATCCTCGATTAGCCGGTACGTAAACCGGCGTAAGGAGGCCTCATCCATCTCGGGCATCAGGTTAAGTTCTCCCATCGGAAGACTGAGGTTGGCTTCGAATCATGTTTGTGGCTGCGCTTTGCAGCAGCGCGGCGTAGCTACAGATCCACTCCATAACATATCCCCTCGAAATATAGCATACGGTGAAATCCATTCGGGCGCATATGGTTTCTTTTTGCTGAAAGCACAGGATTAGCCGGATATATCCGGAATGCGGCAAAAGCCGCCTCTATTCCACCCGATAAACGTCTATTCATAGAAACACATAGAAACATGCGCTCGGCATTTCCGTTTTTCAAAGAAATCCAACATCCGCCGGCTGCTTCGATGCACTGCGCCCCGGATACCGTTACATCTTTCTTATCTGTTATTCTACCGGCTATCCTGATCGGCATGGTCGTGAGCGGATGCGCTCCGGCGGCGGCAACCGTTGAAATCCAGGAGATTGCTTCGAATAGCCCCTCTTCGTCCTCTGATTCTGAAGAGGAGGAGATGCGATCTGTCCGGGCGCAACAACTTTTTGTACGTGGCATGACCCAGGCACAAACAGGCGACCAGGGCGCTGCGCTTGATCTGTATACACAGGCGCTTCGTATGGCGCCGGAATCACCCGCCATTCTTGCTGCGTCAGCTGAGTTGTACGCGATCGTTGGTGATCACGTTACGGCGCATTATCACCTGAGCAAGGCGTATGCGCTGGCCCCGGAAAACATACACTATGCCTTGCAACTGGCCGACCTCTATACAGAAATGGGTGAACGGGGTAAAGCCGCACTTTTGTACGCCGACGTGCTGGAAAAGGCCCCGCACCACCTTGATGCACGCTATGATCTGGCCCGGATATACATGATGGAAGGCGAGACGGCGAAAGCAGCGGCGGCGTATGAACGTATCCTCGAAGAGAACGCTGGCAACCGTGCTGTCCGGCGACAGCTTTTGCATCTATATAACCGGCTGGACGACCTGTCCAATGCGGAACGCATACTGGAAGGCGTGCTGGAAGACGAGCCGTATAACGCCGAGTTGCGCCGCACCATGGCCCAAATACGCCTGAAGCAGGGCCGGTATGAGGAAGCCGCCGAAAACTTTCTGTATATCCTTGAGAAAAATCCACACGACGTGCAATTGTGGATATACGCTGCGAGCGCCCTGCGCGATGCCGGAAGCTTTGTATGGGCGGGGAACATGGCGGGAAAGGGACTCGCGGTTTTTCCAAAAGCGCTTGACCTTCACAAGATTGCCGGATATGCAGCGATGGCTGCCTCCCGTAATGCCGAAGCGGTTCGCCACTTTGAAGAAGCAGTGCAAATCGCAACGGAGAACAGTTATGGGAATAGGATAGAACTCGGCAACCTGCGTTCGCTTCTCGGTTCGCTATACACGCGCATGGGTGATGCGCAACGGGCCCGGCAATCATACGAAGAGGCGCTTCGGCACATTGGAGATGCGGCAAAGCGTCCCGATGCTTCCGCGAGTGTGTTTGAAAGTCTTGGCGATGTGTACGAAGCATTGGGAAACAGACAATCTGCAACGGATGCGTGGCGTCGGGCGCTGGAGATAGATCCGAACCACCTGGAACTACAGAAAAAAATCGACCGGAAGTAATCCCGTACGCCATGCACCGTCTCATCTTTATGGTTCTCTTAATGGTCGCTCTGGGGGTTGTCCTGCCCGCCGGGGCCCAACAGGTAGTGTCCCAGGAAGTACTGATTGCATCCGGCCAGGAAAATGATGGAGCGGATCGCGAGCGGCAAGCCACCCGGCAGCGTCTCGCCGAGCTAAAGGCTCAGATTGCTGAAGACCGGCAACGTCTTTCCGAAACTACCGAGGCAGAGCAGGCTTCTCTGAAAACACTTGAGCAACTCGACCGGCAAATTGCATTACGGAAGGAACTCGTACGCAACTACGGCCGGCGCATGCAGCAAATTTCCGGGGAGATGGGCGCCTTGCGGACGACTCTTTCCTCTCTCGAGAACGAACTTGAAATATTGAAAACCCAGTACCGAAGCCGGGCCACACATGCCTACAAGTATGGTCGCATGCATGATCTGGCGCTTATTGTATCCTCGAAATCCATCAACCAGATGCTGGTTCGGGTGCGCTATTTGCATCGGTTTGCGCAACAGCGGCGCGAACGGCTTACAGAAATCCAAACCACGCAAGAAGAAACGGAAGAACGCAACGAACAACTGAAGAACATCCTGGCCGACCATGAGAGGCTGCTGGAGGAAGGGCGCAGTGAACAGCAGAACCTCGAGCGCCTGCACCAAAGTCGGACGCGCGTGATCTCCGACCTGCGAGCTACACGTTCGACCATCGAACAATCTCTTGAGAATAAGCGCGCTGCCGCAAGGGA
>JANQSQ010000588.1 GCA_028283985.1 Rhodothermales bacterium
TAATACTATTTTTTGACGCGACAAACACACAAGACAGGTTCGAACGATGCGCGTGGCGGTAATAGGGGCAGGGATTGCCGGACTGACAGCTGCTTTCCGGCTGCGTCTGGCCGGTGCAGAGCCCGTCGTGTTCGAGGCACAGGCACAGACAGGCGGGGTAATCGGTACGGAGCGCATCGAGGGATTCCTTGTCGAATCCGGACCCACCACCATTCAGGCGGCGAATCCGATCCTTGACGCGCTCATTCGCGATGCCGGCCTGGAACCGGATCGCCTTCCCGCCTCGAAAACCGCCCGAAAGAGATATATCGTACGGGACGGCAAGCCGGTCGCCGCACCGGGTTCCCCGGCCGATCTTGTTACCAACTCCCTGTTTTCCGCTCGCGCCCAACGACGGGCCCTTCGCGAACCCTTGATACCCAAATCCCGTCCGGCCGCAGAGGAGAGCGTGGCCGATTTTGCGCGCAGGCGCTTCGGACCCGAGGCGCTGGACTATGGCATGGATCCGTTGGTCGCGGGCGTCTACGGGGGGGATCCGAAACGTCTTGCGATCCGCCATGCTTTCCCGGGCATCTGGCGCATGGAGCAGGAATCGGGGTCTATTGTACGGGCGCTGCTTCAAGGGAGTAAGGATAAGAAAAATCGGATGGGGCGCGGCGGCATGTTTTCTTTCAGGAAAGGCCTTGGGCAATTGCCGGAGGCCCTCTCCGACGCCTTGGGCGATCGGCTGCGCCTGTCCACGCCCGTACGGCGTCTGGAGCGGCAAGGAACTGGCTGGATCGTTTCCGGAGACCGTCTCCTGGGCGGACACGGACAAACCGCATGGAGCGAATCCTTCGACGCGGTAGTATATGCCGCCCCGCTTCACGCCCTAGCCTCCATTGCGCTGCCTGAAGGCCCCTCCCTCGAACCATTGACCAATGTCGTTTATGCCCCGCTTGCCGTCACGGCAATGGGCTTCCGGCGCGAACATGTAGGGCATCCGCTCGACGGATTCGGAATGCTTGTTCCAGGCGTAGAACGAAGTATCCGTATCCTCGGCACGTTGTTTACGTCGTCCATCTTTTCAGGTATATCCTCTGCTTCATCGACGTTCCGGTCGGATGTCGCGCGAGCCCCGGCGAGACATGTACTGCTTACGACCATCATCGGCGGGATGCGAAATCCGGCATTGGCCTCGCTCCCGGAAAAAGAAGCGTATGCCCTGGTACTGGGTGATCTACGAAGCCTCTTGAATATTTCCGGCGAGCCCGTTTTCCGGTGGCATACTTCATGGGAACGGGCCGTTCCCCAGTACAATATCGGGTATGGGAAAACACTCGCGGCCATAGAGCGGCTCGAAGCCGCCTGGCCCGGCTGGTTTATGGCCGGGAACTACCGCATGGGTGTTTCTATCGGCGATGCCGCAAAATCCGGAGAAGAGGCGGCCCGCCGATGCCTTCTATGACAAAGTAATGTCAAGAGATACGGGGGCCGGAGGCTTATACTGCGATGCGGAGCCTGCCTCGTCGCGGGGAGCGAGGTTCTCGAATAACGATTTCCACGTCACGCCCAAGCACCGTCAATAGACGCAGAAGGCGCTCCATGGAATACTCTCGAAAACTTCCCCGCAAGAGGCGCGAAACGTCGGGCTGGGATAGTCCAAGCAATTTTGCCGCCTCGACCTGTTTGAGTCCGCGCTGACGGATAATCCTGTCAATGCGGGTAACGAGCTCAGCCTTTAGCAAGTGAGCGTCAGCATCGGGGCGCCCCAGATCCGCGAATACGTTCCCGGTACCCTGTTCGATCTTTATTCCGTCTGCTTTCATATCTAATTATAGTGATTTCACCATATTCATGCAAGCCTATGGAGAGGCGCGAATCGGTTTGACTCGGGTGGTAAACGGCAGCCTCTTCATCCCGCGCACCTGTAACTCGCCCTGCAGAAAAGCCCTATGGGAGTCAAAGCAATCACCGGCACCCGATATGTTCGCCACTCACACCTCGTCAGTCCGTTCGCCGGACTGTGCCAGTGGGGCGCCGGAAACACTACATCGCATCTCCTGCCTGAGTAAAACACAGAACGATGTGGATTGTTTTGTGAAAAAATCTCGTTAAATTGAATTATTCAAGTAAAAATTTCATATAATTAGCTTATAATCGTGAAAAAATCTCTTTAAAACTATGATCGTAACCTTTTCCATTGAAAATTTCCTCTCATTCAACGAGGAGGAGACCTTTTCATTGGTAGCGAGCAACAGGCTCTCCGGCCACCATAAAAACCACCTCGTTCCGATTCCCGGTAGCGATGAGAAAGTGCTGCGGGCTGGTGTTCTGTACGGAGCGAACGGTGCGGGTAAATCGAACTTCTTCAGGGCGCTCTCCTACCTGCGAGATATGGTTCTGGAAGGCAGGGAAAAGGGATCGGGGACAGGACGTACCGCTTTTCGCTTTCGGGAAGATCCAGAAGCGCCGAGTCTCCTTGATCTGCAATTCATCGTCCGGGACACACTATACCGTTTCGGCCTCGTGCTGGATGACGAACAGATTATCGAGGAGTGGCTTATTGTGGTCAAAGGCGGTCGGGAAAAGACAATTTATGAGCGCAAAACCGACGCAAGGGGCGAAGTTGCAGTGCATGCGAAAGGGCTAAGAAATGCTGGCAAGAAACTGTGCGCCCTGGCAACCATCGGTGGGCCTAAAGAGCAAAGTTTCCTCGCCACCATTGGTTGGGCGATGGGCTGGGCATTGAACAAGGACGACCTGTCTGGACCTATATACGATGTCCTCGACTGGTTTACGCACCAGATGTCTTGCCTGCCTCCTGATTCCCGTTTTATGGGACTCGGGCATACCTTGCTCAAAGAGCCAACTTTTCAATTGTTCGCCAGCGAATATCTAAAGGCCTCATCAACCGGAGTGGATAGTGTGCATGTATCCAGAGAAGAAATATCCATAGACCGGCTAAAAGCCACGTTTTCATCCGATCTTATCGGCCAACTCAAGGATGCAGCGCACATAAAGCCTGTGTTTGTGCGTATGCCTGACGACGGTCGCGAAGCCATTATCGAGAAGGCCGGCGAAAATTGTTATGTGCTTACGATCAAAGCGATTCACCGACATGGGACACCGGGTAAAATCCACCTCGATTTTTCCGAGGAATCGGATGGGACCCAGCGTTTGCTGCATCTTTTACTTGCTCTATACCAACTGAACACTCATGGGGGTGCTCTGGTAATCGATGAGGTAGAGCGCAGCATGCACCCGTTGCTTATCCGGCAGTTCCTGGAGTTTTTTTTCAGGATTCCCAACGAAGATGGGCTACAACTTGTCGTAACTACGCATGAGTCGAACTTGCTCGATCAACAGTTGCTGCGGCGGGACGAAATATGGTTTGCCGAGAAAAACGACAAAGGAGCTACGTCACTCTATTCTCTTGCGGATTTCCGGCCACGTAAGGACCTGAAACTGGATAAGCACTACTTGCAGGGACGCTTTGGAGCCGTGCCGTTTCTCGCGGAAATGGATGGGATTATGAAGGAGGCGGAGGGGACTTATGAGCACACCCCGGCGTAAACCGCGACCGCTGGACAGGCATAAACAGGATTTTCGGGACGACCGCCTCTATATCGTAGCGTGTGACGACACCTATGCGCCCAAGCAGTATTTCGAGGCATTCAAACTTTCTCGCTTGCATATCCATGTGGTTCCAACACAAGACGGAACATCGTCTGCGGAGCATGTGCTGAAACGCCTGCTGGAGTATAAGCACGAGGAAGGCGATGAGCGCTGGATGCTGCTCGACACGGATCATTACACAAAGCGTGAGCACCAAAAATCCTTTAGAAAAGCGATTAAGGAGGCAGAGGAGCAAGATGTACGGGTGGCTCTCAGCAGGCCATGCTTCGAATTTTGGCTCCTTTTGCATCATCTTACCCGACGAAATACCGGCTTGCAGACATTGTTCACGGCCAAAGATGCAGAAACCCTCCTGAAGAAAACGCTGGGCTCGTATAATAAGCGCAATCTTAAAACAGAGGATTTTCCACTTGCGAAAGTACCTCGAGCAATTAGAGATGGCATAGCAATCGATGCATCGGTGGGCGGCGGAGATATCCCCAATGCCAATACCTCCCGCGTGTACCAACTCTGGGAATCGATAATCAAAAACGCGTCGCCGGCGCAATTGCCTGAAGAACCGCGGGACTTGCAAAGGTCATTGCACAGGTATTAACCCTTCGGACAAAAAACAACAAGGCAAACAGGCAAAATAAGTGGATGTCAACAGGCACAATGAGTAAATAATAACAGGCAAAATATGGATATTTTAACAGGCAAATATACGCCTGCCAAACGGGTGATTGCATCTTACAAACAGAGAGGACCTCAACCGACGGCCCCATAACAATGCACGACCAGCCACCTCATTTGGCTGTTCGTGCTCGTGCTTATACTGGCGCGGTACTACCCGGTGATGTGACGGGAGCATCTGCCCCCCCCCGCATCGCCGCATATTCCTCCAACGTGAACGCATCTACTTCTATGTAGGCTGCGCGGGCGGCTTCCGCCTCCTGTACAAGATCGCGTTCCTCTGCGGAAATCACGCCCGCTTCGCAGGCCGCGTCAAGAGCCCGCTCCGGGCGGCTGCGCTTCAGGGCGCCCTGGCGCATCGCGTTTCTGATCCGGGCCAGCACCGATTCCGCTTCCACCGAAAGCCGGAAGGCCCGTTCCAGCCTGACAAGGCTTCCGGTCTCTTCCGCCTCGTCTGGACGGTATATCCCCGCCATGAACCGATCCCGCTGCTCGCCGGGCGTTTGCAGGGCCTGGGCCACCTTGCGTCCCAATTGATCGGAAGGATAGCTGCCGAAGCGATTCATCCGAAACCAGAGTGCGCACGGACCGCGAAGCAACCAGGAAACCCCGCCCGGCAGACGAAGATTCTCGAAAAGCCCCTC
>JANQSQ010000591.1 GCA_028283985.1 Rhodothermales bacterium
CGGCAGTATGCGGGCTTTTCGACCGCCGAGGCATCGAACGCATTTTACCGCAACGCACTGGCCGCCGGACAAAAGGGCCTTTCCATCGCATTCGATCTGCCCACGCACCGGGGGTACGATTCCGATCACGAGCGCGTCGCAGGGGATGTCGGCAAGGCGGGGGTCGCCGTCGATACGGTCGAGGATATGAAACGGCTCTTCGAAGGGATACCCCTCGACGAAATATCCGTGTCGATGACCATGAACGGCGCGGTGTTGCCCGTGATGGCCTTTTACCTCGTGGCCGCGGAGGAGCAGGGCGTGGCCCCCGAGAAGCTTTCCGGCACCATTCAGAATGACATTCTGAAGGAGTTCATGGTGCGCAATACGTACATATATCCCCCCGAGCCGTCCATGCGTATCGTGGCCGACGTATTCCGGTATGCCGCAGCCCGCATGCCCCGGTTCAATTCCATTTCGGTGAGCGGCTACCATATGCAGGAGGCAGGCGCGACCGCAGACCTCGAACTGGCCTATACGCTCGCCGACGGCCTGGAATATCTTCGTACGGGGATCGAAGCCGGGCTGCAGGTCGATGATTTTGCCCCCCGCATTTCTTTTTTCTGGGGGATAGGGATGCACCATTTCATGGAAATCGCTAAAATGCGGGCCGGTCGCCTGCTCTGGGCAAAGATCGTCAGGAAGTTCTCCCCGAAAAACCCGAAGTCCATGGCGCTCCGCGCGCATTGCCAGACCTCCGGCTGGAGTCTGACCGAACAGGATCCGTATAACAACGTGGCCCGAACCTGCGTGGAGGCGCTGTCTGCGGTGCTGGGGCACACGCAGTCGCTGCACACGAATGCCCTCGACGAAGCCATGGCGCTTCCTACGGAGGCTTCCGCCCGCATTGCGCGCAATACGCAGGTTTATCTGCAGCGGGAAACGGATATTACAGAGGCCGTCGACCCGCTGGGCGGATCGTATTATCTGGAAACCCTGACGGATCGGCTGGCGCGCCGCGCCTGGACGCTGATCGAGGAAATCGAGGAGGTCGGCGGGATGACCCGGGCGATCGAGGCGGGCATTCCCATGGCCCACATCGAAGAAGCGTCGGCCCGTAAGCAGGTGCGCATCGATAGCGGGGAAGACGTGATCGTGGGCGTCAACCGGTTCGAGTTGCCGGAAGAAGAGCTGATCGATGTGCTGGAAATAGACCATACCGCCGTACAGGAGGCGCAAATAGCGCGGTTGCGTGCGGTGCGGGCGTCCCGCGATGATGAAGCCGTGCAGCAGGCCCTCGAGGCCCTGACCGCATGCGCCCGCACCGGGGAAGGCAACCTGCTGGCGTACGCCGTGGAAGCCGCCCGGCAGCGGGCCACTCTTGGAGAAATATCCGCCGCCATGGAAAAGGAATTCGGAAGACATCGCGCCAGCCGCAGCATCGCCGGAGGGGCCTATGTTCGCGCCCGGGCATCCGGAGAAACCCCGGACGAAATTCTCCGGCTCACCGGCCTTTTCGCCGATTTGCAGGGGCGGCGGCCGCGTATTCTCGTGGCGAAAATAGGGCAGGACGGGCACGAC
>JANQSQ010000643.1 GCA_028283985.1 Rhodothermales bacterium
CTGGCACAGTTTCAGCGCTGCGCCCGCCGCACCCGCAAGAGCGATATACCGGGCGCCTTCACCTCCTTCCGAACCTGCCTTCAGCACTTCGCCGGTGGCTACGCCTTCCGGAAAATGAAGCTGGGCCTCGATGATGAGCGCTCTGCGTAACGGGATCGTGAACAACACGCCAAGCACGCCGCCTGTGAGCGCGATCGACATCGTGGCCAGAAAGTCGAACCCCTGCCAGTATTGCAGCATCAGCAAGGCCGGCAGCGTAAAGATCACGCCTGCCGCCAGCGATTCGCCCGCCGACGCCGCCGTTTGCACAATGTTGTTTTCGAGGATATTCGATGTGCGGAAAAAACGCAGGATCGCCATGGAAATGACCGCCGCCGGAATGGAGGCGGATACGGTCAGGCCGACCTTGAGACCCAGGTAGGCATTCGCTCCGGCCAGCACAGCCGACAGGATAAAGCCGAGAATCACTGCCTTGAGCGTAATCTCGGGCAAGGATTGCGATGCCGGGATGTACGGCGTAAAGGCCGGTGACTTCGTTCCGGAAGAAGAGGTATCCATGCGTATTCTCGACAGGTGTGACCGATGATCGGTCCGGAAGAGCGAACGCCTGAAAATAGCGCAGGAATGCGCGAAGAATCAAACAGGCCCCGCAGAGCGCCGCTACATAGTATTAACAGGCCCTAAAAGATCCTATCTTCCAAGGAGCGCTCCTTACGCAACTATATATCCTGTTACGATGGAACTTGGAATGATTGGTTTGGGAAAGATGGGGGGCAGCATGGCGCTCCGGCTTCTCCGGCATGGCCACACCGCGATTGGATTCGATCTTTCGGCCCAGGTCGTTTCGGAATACGAGAAATCCGGCATGACCGGCGCCGATTCGCTGGAAACGTTGGTGATGCAGTGCACCCTGCCACGGCATATCTGGATGATGGTGCCCGCAGGCGATGCAGTGGACGCTACCATTGCTGCGCTTGCGCCGATGCTTGAGGAAGGAGATGTGCTGATCGACGGCGGCAACTCCGATTACCGCAACACGATACGCCGCGCCCGGGCACTGAACGATCAGGGGATCATGCTGGTCGATGCAGGCACCAGCGGCGGTATTTGGGGCCTTGAGGAGGGATATTGACTGATGGTGGGAGGGGGCGAGCAGGCTGTCGAACGGCTCGCACCGGTTTTCGATGCGCTGGCGTGCGACGGCAGCGAGGGATGGGGGCATGTCGGACCTGCCGGCGCCGGCCATTTCGTGAAAATGGTGCATAACGGGATCGAGTACGGCATGATGCAGGCCTATGCCGAGGGATTCGCGATCATGGCGGAAAGCGACCGTTTCGATCTGGATAACCATGCCATCTCGCATATCTGGCGGCATGGGAGCGTGGTCCGGTCGTGGCTGCTGGACTTGACGGCGGACGCCCTGAAAGAGGGTGCGGAGTTGGGCGACATCGCTCCCTTCGTGCCGGATTCCGGCGAGGGCCGCTGGACCGTTCGTGAAGCGATCGACCTGAACGTTCCCGCTCCGGTCATTACCGCCTCGCTGCTTCAGCGCATTCAGTCCCGCGACGATCGGTCTTTTGCACACCGCCTCCTTTCAGCCATGCGTAACAAATTCGGGGGGCATTCCGTAAAAAAGAGGGGCTCTTGATTGCCTAAAAAATGCGGCGGCTTCCCGCGCGCCTTCAGCGGGCGTTTTTCAGGGCCTTTTCGAGAAGGGCTATCACGGCGCCGGCAACCCGGTCAAGCGGTGCTGCCGCATCGATCGTGAAGGCATGTTCCGGTTCTTCGAGCGCCGCATATTGGCTGTCGAGCAGAGTCTCTCTAAAGTAATGACCGCGGCGGGCGCTTATTCTTTTCCAAACGATGTCCCGTTCCGCCTGCAGGTAGACGAAGATCGTTCCCTCATTGCCGCTTCGAAGGATATCCCGGTACTTTTTTTTCAGTGCGGAACACGTGATGATGGCCGGTTCCTTGTCGTC
>JANQSQ010000474.1 GCA_028283985.1 Rhodothermales bacterium
CCTTTGACGGAGCGTAGCGAGACCAGCGATTGTGCCGCATCCTTTGGCATCTCACTCCGCTTCACTTCCCTCGTCAAGAATAGCAAGATACTGGTCATAGACGAATAACCTACCCCGCCGCTTTCCGGTGATCTCTCTTGCAATCCCGTGTGTAGTGAGCAGTTTCATGGTCGAGGCCGTTGTCCGAAACGCCAGGCCGGTTCGGCGGCTGCCCTCAGGTAGAGACAGAATCGGTTGCGTCTTCAGCGCTTCATGCACGCGGAGTGCGGAGTTTGCTCTGCGCCCTGCAATTTCTTCGATCCGGTGGCGGTCATCCTGAAACATTCCGGAAAGGCGCTCGGCGGTGAGAACCGCACTTTCGGCTGTCACCTTAACCCCTTCGAGGAAAAAAGCAAGCCATGCTTCCCAGTCGCCGGTGCGGCGTACCTGATTCAGCAGATCGTAGTACACCGTGCGCCGCCGCTTGAAATACAGGCTCAGGTACAGGAGCGGCTCGCGCAGTACGCTGTAGTGATGCAACAGCAATGTTATGAGCAGCCGTCCTGCGCGTCCGTTGCCGTCGAGGAAAGGGTGAATTGTCTCGAACTGTACATGCGCAAGGCCTGCCCGGAGGAGGATCGGCAACCCGTCCGTTTCATTGTGCAGAAAGCGTTCTAACGCACTCATGCAGTCGGGTAGAGCGGTGTGCGGGGGTGGGACAAAGGCGGCATTGCCGGGACGGGCGCCACCGATCCAGTTTTGCGAGCGCCGGAACTCGCCGGGTCTCTGGTTGCTGCATCGCCCGCGTCGCATGAGCACATAGTGTACCTCGCGGATCAGGCGATTCGACAGGGGAAAATCCTCCCTGAGGCGGCGCAATCCGTGCTCGAGCGCGGATACATGGTTTGAGACTTCTATTACGTCGTCAAGTGGGACTGTCGGCGCTTCGTCGATCTCGAAGAGCAGAAGGTCCAGTAAGGACGATTGTACGCCCTCGATTTGAGAGGAGAGCACTGCTTCCTTTCGTACGTAGATATGCCGGAAAAGCGTATGATCCGGAAGGAACGTAGACATGCCGTCGAGCCGCCCCAGGGCAAGCCCCGCCTCTTCCAGCGCCTGTTGCAGCGAACCGTCCAGTGCAAGCGGAGGTGTTGGAGGCAAAGGCACCGGTACGAAGGCCCGAACCTGTTCGCCGCCAGCACTGGTAATCTCGTATCTACCCCTTGCTGTGCGTTCCATGGCGCCGGATCCTTATGTGCAATATGTAAATAATAGAATTCATTATTTTAATTCCAGTTTTAATTTAAAATAATATTCCATATGTATCCCATACACAATCCAGCCTTTAACATGGCCGCTATTCCGTTTCATATTAAAGGCAGCCTTTAGCATGGGGGCGTTCCCTGCCTGTATGTAACCCGGACTTTGATACAGGCGGTGTACCCGATAGGCTCAATGCCCCGTCCCCTTGATATCTTCTCCAGCCGGAACCCTTCGCCCAGCAGGCGTCCTGCCATCAAACCAGGAAACGTTCCCCCCTTGCCATCATCCCTTCATCGGCTTACCTTGATCGCAAGAGATTGCGGGAGGTTTTCCCGGTACATTTTTCTCATCCATTGCCATGTTCGCCAACCCACGGCCTGCCATGTCCCGCTCTATATTCGCTCCGCTGTTCGCATGCACCGTATTGTTTCTTGCCGTTTCCATTCCTGCGCAGGCCCAGGAGGACCTTGTGCGCCCCGAGGGGTGGCGGGTCCGCTTCGACAATCCCGAAGCCTCCGAGGATGATCTGGAAATGTTCGTTTCCATGCCGCCCGGATGGCACGTGACCTCCGGCCCGGCCGCGATCTACTGGGGGCCGGAGATGGAAGCGTCCGGCGAATACCGCATCGAAATGGAAGTCTACCTGT
>JANQSQ010000486.1 GCA_028283985.1 Rhodothermales bacterium
GATCTCCGCAAGGCGCTCGGCGAGCGCCTTCTCGCGCTCCGCCTGGGCGCCTTCATATCTGGCGATCTCGATGTTTGCGTTCGCAAGCTCCCGCGTCCGTTCGTCCCGCTCGCCAAGCGCTTTGTCCAACTGCGTTTCCAGCCGGACGACGCGGCCGCGCAGAACAGCGTAGACCAAAGCGCCGCCCGCGACGAGACCGACAATGATTGCTATTACGAGTTCCATATTCCGATCAAGGATTTAATAGACAATGCCCGAAAGGGCGGTAGAAGGCGGCCCGCTTATCCGTCGGGACCGTGCGCCAGCCATATCTTCGCATCGGCCACGGACGCGCCCGTCAAGCGACGCCAGTACGCTGCATACGCATCCAGCTGGGGCTGGTATTCTTTCCTGACGGCGACCGCCTGCTCCTCCGTATCGGCGCGATCCGTCTTGTAATCGATGATGTGCCAGCCCGCATCGTCCCGATACGCAAGGTCGATGACGCCGCGCACCACGCTTATGCCTTCCGCCCCGGAATCCTCCGATACGGCCAGCGGAACTTCCGTATAAACTTCGTGAGCGCGCTGCAAGGTTTCCCACAGCGGCGCCTTTTTGAATCGTTCCAGTGCAAGCGCCGCCATTGCTTCGTCCTCCGGAGTCAACGCATCTTCCGTCCACGGGAGGTCCGCATCCACAGCGCCCCGGTTGATCGCTTCGGCCATCCGATGGACCCGGGCGGGCACATTATCCGGGAGATCGCCCCGAACCGCCTCCTCGAACAACTGGTGCACGAGCCGACCGTACTTCACGCCCCGACCCTGTTTGCGGGGTCTCTGCGGCGCCGGAGTCGCCTCCTCCCGCTCGCCGGTCACCGACCGAAGCGCATAACTTGCTTCTTTTGCGCGATGCAGCCGCTCCTCGGCCCGTTCGAGCAACTCGGCGTGCCCCGGCCCGTCGTCCGGCGCGGCACGCTCCGCCTCATCCAGGGACGACGCAGATTCCAGTTCGGGCACATTCGCAAGCGCGTTCCGTAGCGGCGTCCAGGGGCCCCTAACGGATGTATCGTAGACCGAAACCACCAGCAGGTTGCGGGCGCGCGTGGCGGCCACGTACAGCAGCCGCGCCTCTTTCGCCTGGGCAAACCGCGCCTCTTCCGTCCGGTCCGCCTCCCAGCCGGCAGGCTGCGCCACAATCCGCCGCTGAAACGATCCCCACTGCTTCCGGATCGGCATGGAGAGCCAGGCGCCCTCGTCGCTTCGGAAAACATGATGCGACGGGACCTTCTGATACGACGTATCGCACGGATCCGTCAGAAAAACCACCGCCGCCTCCAGCCCTTTCGCCTGATGCACATTCATCACCCGCACCACATCGCTGCGTCCGAACTCAACGGACATCTGCGCCACATCCTTACTCGATTCCTCAACCAGCGAACGCAATTCTTCCACAATCCACCCCCAGGGATAGCCCTCCGCCGCCCATCCTTGCACCAGCGCCAGCAAGCGAATCAGGTTGCCCGCCCGAAACGGCGCATTCCCGTAGGGATGCGCCGTGGCCAACGCCAGATAGCCGCTCTTCGCAAGCACCGACTGCAAGGCGGCGGCGGGCGGCAACGACACAAAGACCTCCCCGGCATGGCGAAGATCTACGCGTCACCAAGCGATTCAATGAAGTAAGTTGACTCCTTCACTTTTGTTGTAGGGAACTTTGTCTGTGACGG
>JANQSQ010000020.1 GCA_028283985.1 Rhodothermales bacterium
AGAGTGACGCCGTGCCCGGCGGAACCCGAAGGGCGGGGTCTCTTTTCCCGCCATGCGGCGTTGCTGCCCGCTTATGTGGCTGGGCCACACTGCGCTCGCAGCGCCTGGCCTGGCAGGAAAATAGGCCCCGCAGAGCGCCGCTGCATAGTGCTAACAGGACCTAGGTCGCCAGATACGATGTGACCGCCTGGCGTATGCGCTCGACGGGATCGGGATGGGTGTCCGGCTCGAAAACCAGCCCGGTCACCGCCTCATACAACTCAATGTAACGGGCCGCTACCTGTACGCGGAAATCGTCCGGCAAGTCGGGCAGTTCCTGTCCCGGTTTTCCCTGAAACCCCTGTTCCATCAGCCACTCGCGGACGAATTCCTTGGAAAGCTGCTTTTGAGACACGCCCGCTCGAAGCCGTTCCTCATATCCATCCGCATAGTAGTACCGTGACGAATCGGGGGTATGCACCTCGTCTATAAGCAGGAAAGCGCCGTTCGGGGCGCGGCCGAATTCGTATTTGGTATCCACGAGCAGCAAGCCCCTCGCCGCAGACATGTCCGTGCCGCGGGCAAACAAGGCAAGCGCAACCGCTTCCAGTTCGTCGAATTCGCCGGGCGTCAGCAGGCCGCGCGTTATAATTTCCTCCCGGGAGATATCTTCGTCGTGTCCCGTTTCCGCTTTGGTGGCGGGCGTGAGCACGGGCCGGGGAAGACGACTGCTTTCCTGCAGGCCGTCCGGCAGCGCCGCGCCCGAAACGCTGCGCCGCCCGGCGCGGTATTCCCGCCAGGCATGCCCGGCAAGATACCCACGGACCACAAATTCGACGGGGACAGGCGTACAAGGCACCGCCATCGTGACATTCGGGTCCGGAACCGCCACAAGATGATTGGGCGCAATATCTTTTGTCCGTTCGAAGAAAAAAGCAGCCGTTTGGTTCAGCACCTGCCCCTTGAAGGGAATCTGCTGCCGCAGAATATGATCGAACGCCGAAATGCGGTCGGTCGTGATCAGGCAGAGCGCATCGCCGGAAGCAGCGGAAGCCCGGTAGACATCGCGGACTTTGCCCTGGTACAGCTCGCCCGCCCCCGTGAAATGCGTTTCGCCGATCGTATGATCGAGTTGTTGGCGGATCGCTTCCTCAAGCGACCTGTGCAAGGTGCTTTCTGACGTCATAGCGAGGAAACGGAATAAAAGGTCAGGAAGAAAAAATCATGCTTATCCGGGCCGGGAAGACCTGCGCGCCACCAGTTTGGGAACAATTACCCGGTGTATCGGGGGAGGCTTTTTTTCTTCGTTCATGCGCTGCAGGATCAATTCGGTGGCCTGTTCGCCCACTTCGTGCATACGCTGATCCACGCTGGAAAGACCCATGTACTGGCTGGTCTTGATATCGTCGTAGCCTACCAGCGCAATATCTCCGGGTATTTCCCGCCCGGCGTCGCGTATGGCTTTCCAGGCCCCGATGGCCTGCACATCGCTCAGCGCAAAGACCGCCGTGACATCCGGGCGTTCCGAAAGAATCCGTTGCATCGCCTCGTAGCCCGATTCCTCGCTGATACCAGCGTGCTTCTCGGTGCTTCCGCAGAAAATATCTTCCCGGGAGAAAGACCGGCCGGCTTTGCGCATAGTTTCCTGGACTCCTTCCAGACGTGTATACTGCGTGGGACCGTTCGTGTGCGATACGATCATGGCGATCCGGCTGTGGCCGAGGCCGATCAGATGTTCGATGGCCGCCGCCGCACCCGCCTGGTCGTCCCAGGAAAACGAATCGAACGCGGGAAATTGCGTACCCACAAGAACCACCGGAGAATGCAAGGTCTCCAGTTCCTCCACAATATGCTCGTTGAAGGCAGTGCCCACAAGCAGGAGACCTTGCACAGAGCCCCTGTCCAGGAAGTTCATCAGCGTGGCGTTCGGTGACTTCGCGCCCAGATCGCAAAGCAGCAGGTCGATGTCCAGCTCGCGCAAGTGAAACCGGATGCCTTTGAGCAATTCGGTATGGAAGGGCATCGTGAAGGTGGGAATAGCCACGGCAAGGGACCTCACCGCCCGGCGGGCCAGCGACTTGGCCGTACGATCCGGGCGGAACCGCAAGACTTCAATGGCTTCGAGCACACGATCCCGGGTCGGATCGGTCACCAGATCGGAACTGTTCAGCACACGCGACACGGTGGATATCGAAACACCCGCCCTCTCCGCTACATCGTAAATGGTGATTCGCGATTTTTCCTGCATCGTACGAATTCGATCTGTCCCCTTGAAGGATATATTGCGCAAAAGTACGATTAATCCCGATTCCCGCACGGCATCTGCCGGTCAGGTTTGTTTTTTCACCGTCTTTTTACAGATACTCTGATCAAAATCGCTCCGCATTCGTGCGTAAAGGACATCATGGTTCATCATAATCGGAGTATCCTTAATTTGCCGCATGGCGCGTATTCGGCTCGAAAATATCCGTAAGGTCTACGACAGGAATGTTACAGCAGTCCGGAACCTGACCTTCGAGGTCGGGGATGGGGAGTTCGTGGTGCTGGTAGGGCCGTCGGGCTGCGGTAAAAGCACCGTGCTGCGCATGATCGCCGGCCTCGAGTCGATCACGCAGGGTTCCCTGTATATGGACGATCGGATGGTAAACGACGTAGCTGCGCGGGACCGGGACGCGGCGATGGTCTTTCAGAACTATGTCCTGTACCCGCACATGTCGGTATTCGACAACATGGCTTTCGGCCTCAAGCTGCGCGGATACGGCCGGGAAGACATGAACCGCCGGGTCCGGCAGGCCGCGGAATTACTCGGCATCGAAACGATTCTGGACCGGAAACCGGAGCAATTGTCCGGAGGGCAGCGGCAGCGGGTCGCTCTGGGGAGAGCTATTGTCCGCAAACCGCGCATGTTTCTATTCGACGAACCGCTTTCCAACCTCGATGCGGGCCTGCGAGGAAAAATGCGGGCGGAAATATCGAGACTCCACAGCCGGCTGGGAACGACCATAATCTATGTTACCCATGATCAGGTCGAGGCCATGACCATGGGAGACCGGATTGTAGTACTCGACAGGGGACGCATCCAGCAGATCGATACGCCGCTTGCACTCTACAAACGGCCTGCAAACCGGTTCGTAGCCGGATTTATCGGAAATCCGGCGATGAACTTCATCGAGGGCCGCATCGTCGAGAAGGAAGGAGGGCCCGCCTTCGAGGCGGAAGGAGAAACATTGCTGATTCCCCTGCGGGAACCCGATCATGCGCCCATCGGGGCATGCGTCGGGCAGGCCGTGACCCTCGGCATCCGTCCGGAAGATATCCGGATGTCCTTATCGGATACCCTGCCCGCGCACGCTGCGCACGAGGCCGATTTTCTGCTGGATGTCGTGGAGCCCATGGGGCATGAAGCATTGCTTTGCGCCAGGGTAGGGAAACAGGACATACGCGCCCGGATTGCGTCCCGGACACTCCCCAAAGCGGGCCGCTCCGTCCGACTGGCGCTGGACCTCAGAAAACTTTATTTCTTCGACCGGGCAACGGAACGCGCCTTGTGAGATGAACAGTCGCCGGAGCAGCCTGGGGCCTGTTACCACTATGCAGCGGCGCTCTGGGGGCATTTTTTTCTGCAATTGACCGGCGTACGCAATATCTTCATACTCGCTTAATCAAAGTATCCTTAACAACATAATTCCATGCCACAAATCCATACCGTACACGTGCGGCGCTTCGCGCAACTCGATGTATTGCATGGATTACGCACGCATTCCTTCATCACCATCTCTAAATAAATCTCCAAATAATATGTTCAGGAAACTCCTTACCGTAACCATTGCGCTGGTTATCGCCGGATTTGCCTCCATGACGGTCCGGGCGCAGTCAAGCCAGGACGAGATCGCTTCAGAGGTGGACGCCGTGCTGACAAACATGGTAGCCCTTGCCGAAGCGTTTCCCGCCGACAAATACGAATGGGCGCCTACCGAGACCGTGTTCCCGTTCCGGCGACACCTCGTGCATGTTTCGCAGGCGTCCTATTTTATTTTAGGGGTCGGGGGAATAGAAGCGCCCGAAGGAGTCGATGTGGGAGGCGCGCTCGAGAACGTGGTGGAGAAAGAAGACGTGGTAGCGTTCCTGAAGCACACGCATGAATTTGCGGTTTCCGGCATTCGCGGGATGTCCGACGAGACGATGGACTCCATGGTGAGTTTGTACGGCGACCCGGAACGGACCGTGCGCGCTGCCCTGCTCGCTTATCTGCGGCATAATTCCGAGCATCTCGGGCAGTTGATTTCCTACGCGCGCATGCAGGACATCGTACCGCCCTGGAGCGAATGAGCATATCGCGAAGAACGTTTCTGCACTTGTCCGGTGCGGCGGCTGCCGTTTCGGCGGCGGGCATGCCTCACCCGCCGCAAGCCCGTCCGCACCGGACCGTGCCCATTGCGATCGCTTCAGGGAACGGCATCCGGGGCGTCGAAAAGGCATACCGGATGATGACGGAGGAGGGAGCGGACCCGCTTGACGCAGCCATTGCCGGCGTCAAAATCCAGGAATTGGACCCGACCGACCAGAGCGTGGGCCTCGGCGGTTTGCCCGACGAACGGGGCGTCGTTACGCTGGACGCTTCGCTTATGCATGGCCCTACCCGCCGCGCCGGCGCCGTCGCTGCCCTGGAAGACATCGCTACGCCTTCCCTTGTGGCCAAGGCCGTAATGGACTACACGGATCATGTAATTCTTGTAGGGAAGGGCGCCCGGGATTTCGCCATTCGAATGGGATTCAAGCCGCAGAATCTGCTTACGGAACAGAGCCGTAACGACTGGCTGGCCTGGAAAACAAGCCTGAACGCCGGCGACAACTGGCTGGAATGGCCGGAAGCAGCGGCAAAACACACGGACGGCACCATTCACATGAGCGCCGTTACGGGAAGCGGGGATATCGCCTCGGTCACGACCACGAGCGGGCTGGCCTGGAAGATTCCCGGTCGAATAGGGGACAGCCCCATCGTCGGAGCCGGACAGTACTGTGACAACACGGTGGGCTCCGCCGGAGCAACCGGCCGGGGCGAAGCCGCTATTCAGACCTGCGGATCGTTTCTTGCCGTCGAGTTCATGCGCCAGGGGTATGCTCCGGAAGATGCCTGTCTCGAGGTACTGCGGCGTGTCGTGGCCATGACCGAAGACCGTTTGCTGGACGCGCGGGGCCGCCCGCGTTTCGGGCTCAGCTTCTATGCCGTCCACAAGGACGGGCGATACGGGGCCGCGACCATGTACGAAGGGCCGCAGTTTGCCGTTGCCTCGGCGGAAGGCGTGCGCCACGAACCCATGGCCTATCTGTTCTCCAATGAATAACCCGCCTGCCTTCGGGACCGTCGGCTGGATGGATCTCACCGTTCCCGACGCCGAAACCGTCCGGGATTTCTACGAGGCAGTGGCCGGCTGGAAGGCTTCTCCCGTAAACATGGGGGAGTACGACGACTTCAGTATGTCACCCCCGGGCGACGAAACGGAACCGGTGGCCGGGGTGTGCCATGCACGGGGCGCCAATGCGGACCTGCCTCCCCAGTGGCTCATCTACATTCTGGTCGGGGATCTCGAAGCAAGCATGGCCGTGTGCCGCGAGCGGGGCGGCTCCGTGATCGCAGGACCCGTATCCATGGGCGCCATGGGCAGTTATTGCGTGATCCGCGACCCCGCCGGCGCCGCGGCGGCGCTTTTTTGTCCGGGCGGGTCGGACGACGCCTGATCGATCATCGGGGGCCTCCCGATCTCTGGGACATTGCTCCTTTTTACCCCGGCCGATGCCGTTGCGCCGCGTTGTCGGAAATTTCTTGACAAACTTTGGAGCAATTATTATATTTTTAGGAATTTGTCTTTCGCTCCTTTTTAAATAAGGCATGAATGTTGCGTATGTTCCGGCTTGGCGTTCTGCCTCGGTGCTTTCCCATTGTTTCCGCCCTGTTGCTCGGCGCCTTGCTGCTTTCGAGTTGCGATTCCGGAGCGGATTTCTCCTCTCTCGACGATCTGTCTCCCGATGGGGATATCGTAGCCAGAATCCAGGTCTGGTACGAACAGCAAACGCAGTTTGCGGTTTCGGAGAATTTGTCGAAGATTTCCGACGACGACGATTCGCTTGCGATCGCCAAGTTCGTGGAGAAATTTCCGCCTGACTGGAAGAAGGCGGTTATGCTGTCTCGCAAGGATGGAGGTCGTTCGATGGTAGCCACGCTTGGACAGTATACCGACGAGAAATACGATACGACCTTTCATCACGTTCGCATTATCCTTGCCGATCTGGATCCTTCGGATAAGATCAGCTCCGGCAACATCGTCGTTTTTTCAAGCCGCGACGAATTGCACAGGGACAGGTTCGATACGTACGCCAAGCAGTATCTCGAGAAGGATTTCGAGAACGTCGAAATGATCGTATCCCGGTATACCGTTCGATTCGAAGCGGTCGATGCTTTCCTGTATCGTTCCGGTCAGATTCCGCTTGAATTTTCAATGGGGTTGACTAAAAAGGAAATTTCTTCTTCCGGTAAACTGAGTAGTCAACTTGATAAACTTGGCGCAAGTTTTTCCATAACGGAAAGCAGTACTATTTGCTATCAGTATTGCAGTATTGTATATGGTACTCAGTGTGGGTACTCAGGCGGTGTTCTCTTAGGCTGTAAACCACTTGCTGAGACATTTTGCTCAACGCATTGTTTTGATAGCGGAGGAGGTGGTGGTTCCGGCGGTGGGGGCGGCGGTAGTAGTGGTAGTGGTAGTGGTAGTGGCGATGGTGACGGGGATGATGATGACGAAGAAGAAGATTGTTCTTGTAGTAATTCTCTTGCTTGTGATCTCGCAGATGAATATACGTCAAGTGATCAAGGTTCATGGCCTTGCTCCAAATTCGATGATATTGCGCCTGAATGGCGACGTGGTGCGCGGGGTTATGAAAGTAAGCATCAAGGGTTAGGTTATATCTCTTCTAATTTGGTAAGTAATGTTAGTGGAATGGGATATGAATTTAAAATGTCTTTTTATATTAGTTTGGCCTATCGCTGCCCTGCCGGCAATACAGCCTTGTACCAGTCACTGGGTATACCTGAAAGGACGAGGTCGCAGCATAAATACGGCACCGCCGCCGATTTAACGCCTCCTGCGTCTGAAAGCAGTCGGTGGACAGAGGATTTTAAACGTGAAATTGCCATGGACGCTATCAATAACAGGGGCGCCGGCTACTCCGATTATCAATATGAGAGCGAGAATCACGTACATGTCGATTGGGGTCCTCGACGAACATCCCCATGGCAAAAGTAATATTTACTCCTTTTCCGCTTCCTCCAACCTAATTCCCGATAACCATGAACCGCTTTCGTCTCGCACTCGTTTTATCCTCTGCACTTCTTTTCTGGGTTTCGTCTTCCTATGCGCAGAACGTTGATTTCTCCGTATCGTCTCAGTCGGCGATCGCGGCGCGCCTGGAAAGTCCCAATCCTCGGGAAGCGGAAGACGCCCTGTTCGATCTTCTGGAAGGAGTTGGAGACAGGGATTTGAAGGACGTCGTTTCGCCTCAAGTCAAATCCGCACTCAGGACCGCGCTGCGCAATCAGATAGATCGACCGGCGCGAATCAAAGCGGGCGAAACGTTCGAATCTCCTTCCGAAGAATATACCCGCTTTCTCGCGGAAACGATTATTGCCCTGCAGGATCGCGAGGCCATACCTTTGCTCATAGAAATCGCTCCCTTCGGCAATATGATTAAAGGCGGTCTGCTGGATTCCGGGCCTTCGCTTTTGCCTTTTCTCGTGGAATATTCGAAGAATCCGAATCTGAACGACCGGCAAATCACGGGAGCGCTCGACATGTTTCGCGCCGCGCTTGGAGAATGGGGAGAATTCGATCCCGAAACCCGTGCGCATGTTAAGAATCTAGTGATACGCGAACTTTCTGTTCCTGATGATTATACTTATTCTGTCGATGATCCTCTTGGCGCGTGGCCTGCCGCCATGTACCTTGCACGAGCTCTGGGCGATGAAGACCTGAGGCAAATGGTCATAAACCTTATTCCCATTGACGAGCGTCTTGCTTCTCGACCTGGTGGTTATTATCGCCCTCGGATACCGCGTCTTCTTGAGAACTGGTATATTCCTCATCAGGAACCCATCTACCTCGACGACTGACCCCCGCGGTGGGGAATCCACCCCATAACCCCCCCGTCTGCACCGCCTCCTTCCGGAACGTTTTGCGTCCGGAAGTGGGGCGCGGCGCCCATTTCGATTGATTTCCTGGACATTCCGGACCTGGCTCAACCATCAAACTCCAGCACGCCGTACTCCCAAAGCACATGAATGGCATTGTTCACGGTGACACACCCAAGCTGATTCCACGCTGGACGGTCTTTTAGGATCCGACACCTGACCTTGAATGTCCGCAGACAGGCTTTCAATATCCCTTACCCCTCCCGCCTTTCCTCAAGCAGTTTCCGGGCCAGTTCGGGCTTGGCCGTACCTCCGGTGCTACATTCTGGTCGAGGATCTCGAAGCAAGCATGGCCGTGTGCCGCGAACGGGGCGGCTCCGTAATCGCAGGACCCGTATCCATGTTCTACTGCATACTACCGCCCCCGGGAAGAGAGCGAGGAGAACCTTGCCGTGATGAAAAAGATCGACAAGCTCTACATGGAGCGTCCCACGAGCGGATCGCGCCCGATAAAGAGCAGGCTCCGGATGCAAGGCGTTCGCATCGCCCGAAGCCGCGTCGTTCGCCTTATGCGCCTTATGGGCTTAAGGTCGATCTACCCGAAGCGCCGCACGTCGTCTCCGGAAGCAGGACACAAGATTTACCCCTACCTGCTGAGAGGCACGGAGGTGACAAAGCCCCGCCAAGTCTACGCGGCGGACATTACGTACATCCCCATGGCGAAGGGCTTTCTATACCTCGCAGCCGTAATCGACTGGCGCAGCCGCAAGGTACTCGCCCACCGGCTCTCGAACACGCTGGACGCATCCTTCTGCGTAGAAGCGGCGGAGGAAGCTATTGTCCGATACGGAGCGCCGGATGTCTTCAACACCGACCAGGGAGCGCAGTTTACCTCCGAGGCGTTCACTTCGGCGCTGAAGGCGCACGGCGCGCGCATCTCCATGGACGGCAAGGGCCGCTGGCTCGACAACGTGTACGTGGAGCGTCTGTGGCGCAGCCTCAAGCAGGAAGAAGTCTACCGGCGCGCCTACGAGAGCGTAAGCGAGGCCAGAAAGGGCATCGCCGACTACCTGCGCTACTTCAACGAAGAACGTCCTCACCAGGGGCTTGACAACCGAACGCCCGACGACGTATTCTACGAACGAAAACCGCTGCCCATAGCAGCATAACCCGACGTGACACTACACTTAAAACCGCGAAAAAAACTGTCCAGTTTTATCGGACCACTTCT
>JANQSQ010000509.1 GCA_028283985.1 Rhodothermales bacterium
CCGGTCTTCCGGTCTATCATCGAAAGGTACTCATCAACGGACACATCCGTTCGCCGTTCGAAAACCTCGTCCAGGGCCTGCCCTTCACATAGCAGGGCCAGCATATCCTGAAAGTGTCCGATACCAGCCACCGGACTCCAGCAAGGAGCTCCGGCGCGCGGCGTTGCCTGAATGAGCAAGGCGTACGACAACCCCATCAGGTAATCCCCGCAAAGAATCGCGATGCTTTCGTCCCACTTTGCGTGCACCGACGGGCGGCCTCGGCGCTCGTTTGCAGAATCCATGATGTCGTCATGGACCAGCGTGAAATTGTGAAAAATCTCAACGGCCAATGCGGCGGGGAGCGCATCGTCGTCATCTCCCCCAAAAATGCGGACAGCCAACAAAAGAAGGACAGGCCGGAGCCGCTTGCCGCCGGAAGCCAGCACATACCGGACCGGATCGTACATTACTTCCGGCTCTGCAGGGATCCGTACGGATGCAGCGCCTGCCTGGACCGACTGTCCCGCTGCTAACGCCGATAGAACGGATTCGACACATTCCCTGAGGGAGTGCAACTCTTCGTCCATTGCAGAGGTATCGGCAACAACCTGTGTGTTTTCACTCGATGACATAGTGGTCACACGGTTTGTGTGCCGAACGAGACCTTTGCAAGCACGTCTTCTATGCGCGTATAGACCTCCTCAAGGGTTCCGCCGGCGTCAACATCGAAAATGATCCCCTTCTCCCGATAATAATCCACCACCGGCCTTGTGGCTTCCCAGTACCCCTCGATCCGGTTCCGAATAGCATCCGGACGATCGTCCTGGCGCTGCACGATCAGGTCGGGATCGATATCCGCCGGCGGGGGCTTGAATGCGAGATGATAATGTTCTCCAGTCACTCTATGCATTCTTCGCATAGAAAGCCGCTCTATTATGTCGTTTATGCATAATTCCATGGCGATAACCAGATCAAGCGGGGCATTACGGGCTTCAAGAAACCCCGAAAGCCATTTCGCCTGCGCCACGGTACGGGGATACCCATCCAGCACAAAGTGATCCAGACCGGCCTCCAGCAACGCTTTTTCCGCAAGATCCCGGGCGAATTCATCGGGCACCAGCCAGCCCCGGCGGACATATTCCTGAGCCATTCTGCCATGCGGAGTACGGGCCCGGATAGCCTCCCGAAACATGGCGCCCGTAGATATGTGACGCCAATTCCGGCGCTCGGCCAGGATTGACGCCTGCGTTCCCTTACCTGTGCCGGGAGCTCCGAAAAGCACAATACGCATGATATTCTCTAAAAAACGGATTCCGGCAGCGACCGTGACACTCCCCGGTCACCGGGTGTAACCAGGCAGCGAGTGAGACAGACTACGATAAGGGGCAGGGCGTCTTCTTATTGCGGCGTATCATACGTTTTTTCGCCTTTATCACGCGGCACGCCTTCTTCCGATTCGTTCCCCTCCATTTTTTTCCGAAATCCTTGCAGTGACGCACCGGATCGCCCCGTAAGAAAATCCGCCGCAAAATCCGCGGCCAGACCGATTCCCGTTTGCAGGATTGTGATCCAGAACAGAGAACGCAGGGCGCCCGATGCGGCAGGCGAACCAGGCACACCGGTTGCCTGAGTTCTTCGTGAGGCGCGACGGCGGAAAATCATTTTCCCTATCAGGAGACCTGTCGTTCCCGCCGCCAGCGCACTCAGTACCGGATGCTTCTTCGCACCGGCCCAGACTGCTTTCGGGCCCGAACCGACCTCGTGCTCGATCCGTTTGAGCCGCCCTTGAATGGACGCCTGCGTATCCGCAATTCGTTTTTCCAGGGCTGCTCTGTCTTCCTGCTCTCCCAAGTGAGAAAGTCCCCCTATCTCACGGGAAGAAACCGCATGTCCTGCATGATCACTCACCGGCTCCCTCGTCGGAAAAATGCTTACCGTTGTTTGATGGAGGCCGGGACGCTCCTTCCGAAAGATGCGAGATCTCCGCACTATCCGGTTTGCGGGCGCGTACCCGGCGATTGCGCGCATACAATATACCGGTCCACAAAAAAAGCAAACCGGTCACCACGAGAAACCCCCAGGCCGGATGCCCCAACGCCCAGCCGGCAAACAACGCCAGCGTAATGAGCATAAACAATCCTGAAACCAGACTTACGATGACGAGCGCGGCTTTAAGGGTAGCCTCGTCGATCTTCCGCCGAATGTAGCTCTGCGCGTCCAGCTGGACCAGCCGCAATCGCAATTCAATCCAGGACGTGAAATCTTCGAGAAGGCCGCGCGTTTCGCTGCTGATGCGGTGTACTTTTCCTGTCGCGTTATGGCCCTTGTCCGCCTGGCCTGCACCGCCGCTCTCGCCCGCTGCAGCCTGATGTTCCTCTGGAGTATGTTGCGGCTCCATGTCCGGCCGGGATTCACTAATTTTGGGGGCGCCCGCACATCTGCGGGCATCCTCATTTATACCCGATTTCGACGATACGGTTTTCCCATGCCGAAACTCGACATATCCCCCACCCCGAATCCGAACAGTCTAAAGTGTACGCTCACCCAGGGTACGTTCATTCCGGAAGGAATGGAATCGTTCAATTCCGCGGAAGAAGCGGCAGGCCATGCTTTGGGAGAACGCCTGTTTCGTATCGGGGGCATTGTCAATGTCTTCATTATGCCCCGCTTCCTGACGATCACAAAAAGCGTCGACGCCGACTGGGGCGACATCCTGCCGAAAGTGAAACGCGCAGTGAAAGATACAAGGTAGCCACTCCCCTCTTCATAAGCCCGACAGAAACTCCACCGTGTCCACGCCGTCCGGGCGCCAATCGAGCGCGGGCCGCTGCGCTTTGCCGGGAGTAAGAAATAATCCCCGGAACGCCAGCCTTTTTTGAACTCGGGACGCGGCGACGACAAGTTGCACAGGCTGCTTGCCCAGCCATGCATTCACATCGGCGATGTCGTCGTATTCGACCCAGCGCAGATGGCCGGGCGACTGAATCTCAGGCTCGCCCCGGCTGACCAGAAATTCAAGACCTTCGCCGTATGCATGAGAGGCGTCGACCGCCTCCAGCAGGGCCCGTTGCATGGCAAGCCGTCCCGCTGTCCGTTCATGCGCCGGGAAAACCCCTCGGAATCGGGCCATGGCCTCCAGCAAGTCATCCGGGGCAAGACCGCGGGGCGCCCACATCACGGCGACATTGCGGCAACCGAACCCCTCGTGCAACAGTACGTCTTCCGCAAGCCGCTCGTACGTATCGGCCCGCTCCTTGCCGTCGAGCACGCCCACCGCGAAAGAGTGCCCGCGAAACAGGCAGCGGGCCGGAGGAATGTCGTGTGCTTTGCCTG
>JANQSQ010000531.1 GCA_028283985.1 Rhodothermales bacterium
ATTTGCCCCAATTCCCCGCCCAGTTTCGCGCGAAGCGTGCGGGACCGGAAGAAATCCTCGACGGCGTCGAGGCGGCGCTCGATGGCTGCAACCTTACGCAAGGGGCGCACCAGCCATCGCCGAAGTTGCCGCCCCCCCATGGGCGTTCGGGTCCGGTCAAGAATGCTTACAAGCGTATCCTTCCGGCCCTGTTCATGAAGGGGCGTAACCAACTCCATATTCCGCTTCGTTTGCGGATCCAGCGTCATATGGCTGGCGCTGTCGTACGGAACGATCTTGCGAACATGCAGGAGCCGGCCCCTCTGCGTTTCGCCAAGATAATGCAGCACGGCGCCGGCGGCGATCGTCCCAAGCCGCAGATCATCGACTCCGAAGCCCTTCAGCGAATGCGTACCAAAATGGTTCAGCAGGGTCTGGCGGGCAAAATCGTACCCGAAAACCCAATCCTCGACCGGCGTTACCACGAACGGACCACGAGGCGCCTCATCCCGATGACTCCGGGCAACAAGCACTTCGGCAGGCTGGACGGTCTGCACCAGACCGGATAATTCTTCTATATCCCCCTCACTGGCAAAGAATTCGCCGGTGGATGCATCGAGAAAGGCCACGCCAACGCGCTCGCTTGCCAGCCAAACTGCGGCCAGATAATTGGACTGCTTCGGATCGAGCAAATCGTCGTGGAAATAGACGCCAGGGGTGACCACTTCTACGACATCACGCTTTACAATCGTTTTGGCCTGCCCGGGGTCTTCCATTTGCTCGCAAACGGCTACCCGAAAGCCAGCCTCGACAAGTTTCGGCAGATAGGTATTCAGCGCGTGGTGGGGAAAGCCTGCCAGCGGCACATCGTACGCCTTGCCGTTGGAGCGTTTGGTGAGGGCGATACCAAGCGTCTTGCTGAGTTGCTTCGCATCTTCGTCGAACGTCTCGAAGAAATCCCCCATTCTGAAGAGAAGGAGCGCCTGCGGATGTTGTGCTTTGATGGCGTAATACTGCCGCATCAGTGGTGTCTGCCCCTTGTTCTCTTCGCTGCGCATCTTCGTCACGAGTTATTCATATCCTTGCATGCCATCGACCGCCGGCACGGTTCGTGTCGAAATATCGTCCCCTCCCTGCGACTCGGCGCCGGACAAGAGTTCGGTGACAATGCGATCCGCGTCGTATATATGTTCCAGCACCTCGATGACGCCCCGGGCATCGACCGACACGGCGCGACCCCGTTCGTCCATATACACATACGTGTTTGGAAGCGCGTCGATATTGCTGTCGAACACCACGCCCACGATACGTAACTCCTTGTCGAGAAGCGGCGAACCGGAGTTTCCCCCCGTGATGTCGTTGGTCGTAACCAGATTGACGGCCGTGGACCGGGCCAGCGAATCCGGTGGATGCAACCATCGTTCCGGCAAGTCCCAATCCGTATCTTCGCCGCCGTACGAATAATAATGATCGTACATCCCGAACAAGGTGGTATAGGGCGGGGCTGTCGTACCATTATAGGGATATCCTGCCACGACGCCATCGGCAATGCGGAGCGAAAATGTTGCATCCGGAGGTATTTCCGCACCGTACAATGCAAACCGGGCGAGAGACAACATGGCATTCAGTTCTTGCTCCCTCCTGTCGAGTCCGGATATCTGTTGCTGGAGCGACAAAAACAGCGGCGTGACCGCCTGCGCCATCGCTTCCGCAGGATCGCCGCTGCCCAGAAAGCCTTCTTCCAGTAACACAGCGAATTTTGCGGAATCGCCTAAAGCCGTGCCGGAAACAATCCGATCGGCGGCCTCTTCGGGCGTCTGCCCCTGCAACAGACGATTGACCGTCGGATCGTTTTCACCGAGGTAGCGCAAAAATTCGTGCAGGCGCACCGCCAGCATCCGTTTCTCCAGTTCCGGGGGCCAGTCTTCTATGCCAAGCGCATCCTCCAGCACATCTTCGATTTCGTCCGGCGGCATACCCCGCTGCCTCATCAGACTGATAATATACCCGTAAGCGGACCGCACAAGTACATGCGAATCGAAGGCCGGCGCACCAAAAAACAGGAATGCCCTGTTCTGATCCGCCATCGCTTCCTTCGACCGCTGCAAACGTGCGATTTCGCCAATCGCCTGGCCGTATTCCTCCTGTAAAGAATCCACGGCTGCAATCTCTGCGACCAGCTTCCTTTCCGCCGTCATCCTCCGCGCGATCAGCAGCGAATCACGTAATCCGGCCAGTTCTCCTTCATTCTTTTTGAACTGATTCGATATCTGATGCCAGGCGTTGCGCAGTTCATATTCCCGGCTCGTCTCCTCTTCCCCGCCAATGTACTCCTCCAGAATTCGCATCCGGTCTTTCAGTGCATCAAGCGCCGCAGGCAACATATAATCCCGCTCGAATTCCAGTTGCTCTACCGTTTCGAGACGGCTGGTCGTACCCGGATTACCCACCACAAAAACCGCTTCCCCCTTCTGCGCTCCGTCCTTGTCCCACGCAAAATAATGCGGTGTATCCAGAGGCTTGCCCTCCGTATCGTAGGCGCGAAAAAAACTGAAGTCGAAACTGTACCGGGGGTACGTGAAGTTGTCCGGATCCCCCCCGAAGGCGCCGATAGGCAATTCCGGTGCGAACACGAGCCGAATATCGTCATAGCGGCGGAACGTATAGGCCGAATACCGCCCGCCGCGATACAGTTCGACCACCTGCACCGTCAAAAGGGAATCCTTGCCCTGGGCCTGCGCATTCATACGCTGCTCGATACGCTCCATTCTTCTTTCGCGCGCCGCCGCCGAACGGTCGTTACTATTCATGGCCCACTCGCCCCGGCCCTGCCTCCTGCGGGGCGCAGTGTTTTCATCCTCCGTATACCGAACGAGACCGTAGACCTCCTCCGTAACCTCTTCGATGGCTACCAGTTGATCCACATACAGATCCTCCACCTTACGCTCTGCCCTGATCGAATCCGCATAAAATCCGCTATCGAGCAAGGTCTCGCCCTCGCGGGTCACATCCGCAATACTTTCCCGCGCGCAATGGTGATTCGTAAGAATGAGCCCATGCGGAGATACGAAAGACGCCGAACAATTCGGGAGCCGGAGCGCCCCGAGGCGGGCCCGGGCAAACCAGGCAGAGTCCGGTTTGAATCCATAAGCCTCCTCGAAATAATCGACCGGCGGATCCTCGAATGTCCACATCTTTCCCGTATCGAATCGCCCGACCTCGACATCGACCGGTACAGAAACCGGGCCGGCCTCTTCTTCGCCTGGGGG
>JANQSQ010000544.1 GCA_028283985.1 Rhodothermales bacterium
GCGTATTGTAGGAACCGGGAGTAATCAGGGTCTGGTAACGCAGTCCAAGAATATTTCCGATGATGTTCTTGGTGCTCGTTTTCCCGTAAGACCCGGTAACGGCAACGATCTTCAGGTCGGACCGTCTGCTGAGTCGGCGGCGGGCCTGCCGCTTGAAACCCTCGCGAATACGTCGTTCCACAGGATCCGTCAGGGCGGCGGCGGCAAGCACCCAGGCAGGCGCCAGAAAATCCGCCAGAAACAGCCCCCCCAGATACCAGATGAGGTCGTCGAGATCGCCCCGGAGCCAGATGAATAATCCCCCTGCAATGGGAAGGATCGCCAGCAAGGCGGCGGTCGCCAGCAGGCGTTGCATCCGGTTGGTGTACTTCAGGGGTTTTTTCTCACGGTCGCTCCGGTAGCGGCGCGAGGAAGCGAAGGTAACGGCCCAGAGAGGCAACGCCACAGCGGCGACAGAAAACGGGGATAGAAAAGCGACAGCGATGGCTACCAGGACCAACTCTGCGAGCGCAAGCTTGTGTGAGAGACGGAATACGAGCGTACGAAAACGATGGACAACCCAGACACGGAATTCCCCGGACTTGTAGCCGTGCAACTGGAAGACATGCAGAAAATAGCGCAGCCGCCGCGCCGCGCGCCATCCCGCGAACAGGGTCGTAACGACAGTAAGAAACGCGATGATGAACATGGGGAACCCGGTCCGGGGTCAGGTGTTTGGCAGCAAACCGGTTTACGGCAGGCTGCTTGTAAACAAGTTGTTCCTCGGCAAACTGTGTTAAGCAGGCTTTTTCAGCAGGCTGTTTTTCAGAAAGTGCCGGGTTGCGGCAATGAACGTGGCGAAGTCGTCCATGTAGCCGTAGTGCCCCGCATTTTCGAGGACTACAAGGCCCGCATCGGGGATGGCGTCTACAAGATATTCCATCTGCCGTTGTGATATAGCCGTATCCCGACCGCCTCGAAAAAGTAGTACAGGGACCTCGATTTCCTGTACATGCTCATCGAGGTGACAGGTCGCCATGCGAACGAATACGCTGCGCATGACGCCTTCGACGGCGCGGTAATCCGACGATCCAAGCGCCCGCCACGCAAGCGAGTGCCTTAGCCAGTCGAGTCCGTAGGCGCGAAGCGGCTCGGGCGCAAGTCGAAAGGGAGCCTTGAGCAGGCTTGCGACGGTTCGCCGGACATAGTACCCGACGGACCGTTCCGGCGTGACGCCCGAGGGACTGACAAGCACCAGATGACGGATGAGCGATTTATAGAGTGGGTGCGAAGCCATGTAGAGCGCAATGCGGCCGCCGTTGGAGTGCCCCACTATTGTAACCGGCTCGCCGATGTGCGTATCGATGATTTCCTTGATAAGCGCAGCATGCTCCGGTATCCCTATCACCTCAGTGGGGGTTGGCGAATGACCGTGCCCGGGAAGATCAACGTTCATTACCCGGTAATCCGAGGCAAGGTCCTGGGCTATCGAGGCCATATGGGCAGCGCTGCTTCCCCATCCGTGAAGAAGGAGAACGGGAGGAGCCGATGCGCTGCCCGTCATGGTGCGGCGCAGCCTTTCCGCTCCGTACGACCCGGGAGCCGCGATGCCGCTTTGTGCTTGCGATGACGATTCGGAACTCATTGCCCTGCTATGATGTTGGAGTCCTGTACATCCCATCTTTCTCCGGGTTTTCCGTTTTTTGGGCCGCACGCCCTGGAAACCGGGTTGCGATCGTTCGTCGAATCATTCGTCGAGCTTTTCATCTATCGGTTTCCCGCCGCATGGCGTATGCGGTATTAAATGTACGAAGCGCGTCGCGCGCGTTCCCTACCCTGCATCGAATTATTGTTGGCGGACAGGGTGGTTGCATGCAATGCGTTGGGTATACTTCCCTCGTCAACTGACTGAATTTCATGTCGGAAAAACGCTTTGAAGGCCTCCTCGAAATGATCGGGGACAAAAAATTCGGTTTTATCCGGACCTTTCACCCGGATTTGCCGAAAGGAAACAGCGACCCCTTTACATCGCCGCCGCTGGTGCGAAAATTTCACCTTCGGGACGGATGCCTCATGACAGGTGCCCTGCGCCCGGGGCGCAAAGGCGCTTTGCAGGTAGCCCGAATCGACAGCGTGATGGGCATGCCGCCCGAAGTCTGGGCAGAGATACCCGATTTCGACGGCGGGCAAACCATCTACCCCGACGAAAAACTGGAACTGGTTACCGCGCCCGGGGACATTTCCATGCGCGTCGTGGACCTCGTGTCCCCCATCGGAAAGGGACAACGCGCCTTGATC
>JANQSQ010000547.1 GCA_028283985.1 Rhodothermales bacterium
AAAGCGCCTCCTTGGCGTCGGAACGAATGCCGTACTCCCCGATCGCGCGGACGGGTATGGGAGCAAACACATTGGCGAGACGATCCATCAGATAATGGGTGCGCACGCCTCCCCCGGAAACAATGAGCGCATCCAGCGTGCAGGAATCCCGGACGAAGCGGGCATACGCCTGATAGACGGACAGCACGGTCAGCATCGTCCCCGCGGCAAGGATATCCTCCGGACCGGGGTCGTTCATCTCTTCCCGACATCGCCTGACGAGTTGTTCGGCAAACGGTTCGCCGAAATACTCGCGTCCGGTGGATTTGGGGGGTTCCCGGACAAAATACGCATCTTCCAGCAGGGCGGCCATCACGGAATCGTCGGCGCGGCCCCTTGCGGCGCGGCGGCCCTCATCGTCGTACGGTTCATCGAATAACATGGCCGAAAGGGCGTCGATCACCATGTTGCCTGGCCCCGTATCGAAAGCGAACACGTCGCTGCGACCTGCGCCGGCAGGAAGTATCGTCATATTCGCGATCCCGCCGAGATTGAGCAACCCGCGGTTCTCCTTTTCGTCGCGAAAGCATACATAATCGAAATACGGCACGAGGGGAGCGCCTTGCCCGCCCAGCGCCATATCCGCCACCCGAAAATCGCCTACGACGGGAACCTGCAGAAGATTGGCCAGCCCCGACGGGTCGCCCACCTGAAGCGTGGACGTGACATCGCTGCCGGCGCAATCCACCGGAAACGGCACATGGTGAATGGTCTGGCCATGCGAACCCACCAGATCAATGTCGGATACGGCATGTCCGGCAGCGGCGGCAACGCGCTCGACAGCCTCCGCATACGCATGCGCAATGCGAACATTCAACTGGGAAATGTCGAACACGGTCGAACGCTCCGGCGTCGAGTTGGCGAGAATCAGCCGGCGCAACGCATCGGGCCAGGGCATATGATCGAACCCGAGTATGTCGAACGTGATATTCTCCCCGGCGCCTTCGAGGCGCGCCAGCACGGCGTCCACGCCGTCCAGCGACGTACCGCTCATCAAACCGACGACCATGCGGGATTTTCCTGCCTGTAATTGCCGAAATCGCTGCATAACCGTCAATCCTCCGCGGCTCCGGATCGCAGACGGGACGCTTTTTCCCTGAATGCCGCCGCTTGTCCGGGGCGCCGCTCGGCAAGCACATCGTAGATGCGCGCGGCTTCCTTGTACCGGTGCTGGGATGCATAAATCGCCGCAAGGGTCTCGCTGGCCACATCGTCGATATCATCGTCGATATCCGGGACCGGTACACTCGCTGCATCGGGACGGGGCACAATCT
>JANQSQ010000553.1 GCA_028283985.1 Rhodothermales bacterium
ACGGTACGTTCCATCTTTTCGCCAACCGGCGGAGCGGGCTTTTCGAGCGACAGTCCGCAGAAACGGGGCGCGTTCTCGCCCTTGAAGCGGCGGACCTGAACGGCGACGCCACCGTCGATCTTGCGGTGCTGCAAGCGAACGGAACGATCCTCCGGCTTTCGACCACCGGGCAGGATGCGAAAGCAGTATGGTCTTCGGAAGAGATCGCCCGCTGGGAAAACATGCCTGCCGGCATTGCCCCCGGCGCCGGGCGGCTTTTTACTGTGGACCTCGACAACAACGGGGGCCTGGACCTTATCGCAGCTACTCCTGCGGGCGCGCGCATCTGGCTGCGGGATGCGGACGAAACGAACGGCGGACACCGGGGAGGAACCCTCCACACGACGGATCTGGCCATCCATTCGCATCTCTTTGCCGTCGCGGACCTGTCCGCAAACGGGCGCCTCGACCTGTTAGGATTTTCAGAAGAAGGACAACCTGTGCGGCTCGAAAACGAGGGAAGCATGCCCTACCACTGGAAACAGATGCATCTGCGCGCCGCCGAAGCGGTGGGCGACCAGCGCATCAATTCGTTCGGGATCGGGGGCGAGGTGGAGATCCGGGCCGGTTTGTCTTTCCAGAAGCAGGTTATCCAGGGGCCCGTCGTGCATTTCGGACTGGGTACGCACGCCGTCGCGGATGTGGCCCGTATCGTGTGGCCCAACGGCAGCGTACAGGCCGAGTTCGATCTGCTCTCCGGGGAAGTCGTGCTGGCGCAGCAGCGGCTCAAGGGGTCGTGTCCGTGGCTTTTTGCATGGAACGGGGAGCGCGTGGACTTCGTCACCGATTTCATCTGGCGTTCGCCGCTGGGGCTCAAGATCAACGCCCAGGAAACGGCGGGCGTCATGACTACCGAGGACTGGGTCAGGATACGCGGCGATCAACTGGCGCCCCGCCCCGGCGAGAACGGAGCGCCTCCCTGGTACGACGTGCGGATCACGGCGGAATTGTGGGAGACGCATTTCTTCGATCATGTTTCGCTCCTAATCGTCGATCACCCCGACGATACCGAGGTTTACGTGGACGAGCGGTTTGCCTTCCCTCCCCCTGAAATGAAGGTGCATGTAACCGCAAAACCTCATCCGGTCACACAGGCATGGGACGATCTGGGCAACGACGTGACCGACCTGCTCCATGCGGAGGACGGGCAGTACCTTGCCACGTTCGGACACGGGCAGTACCAGGGCGTCACGCGGGATCACTATGTGGAACTGACGCTTGAAAACATTCCGGAAGATGCATCGCGGCAGAGGCCGATCTGGCTCGTGGGCTCCGGCTGGATTTATCCTACGGACAGTTCGATCAATGTAGCGCTCGGACAAGGATCGCACACCCCCCCGCAGGGCCTGCGCCTGGAGGCCTCCGACGGAAAGGGCGGCTGGCGAACCGTCCATCCCAACCTCGGCTTCCCCGCCGGCAAGACCAAAACGGTCCTCATAGACATCACGGACGTGTTCTCGGGCGAACAGGAAGCCGGCGCGGCGAATATTTCCGACAGTGTTCGCCTGCGCCTGCATACGAACCTCGAAATTTACTGGGACGCCTTTGCGTGGGCCGTCGGACAGTCCGATGCCGAGACCATGACCCGGCGTCTGGCCCCTGATGCAGCAGACCTGCGTTACCGGGGCTTTTCGGAAACGTACGAAGCGGATGCCTTCTCGCCGGAACTGCCCGTCTACGACGAACTTGCCGCAACGGGTCAGGTCTGGCGCGACCTCGTCGGGTACCACACGCGGTTCGGCGACGTGCGCGAACTGCTCGCAGAAGTGGATGACCGGTACGTGATCATGAATGCGGCCGACGAAATGGCTTTCCGGTTCGAGGCCCCGCCGCCTCCGCCGGAAGGATGGACACGCGATTTCGTACTGATCGGAGACGGATGGGTAAAGGACGGCGACTATAACACGGGCTTCTCAAAAACCGTGCTGCCGCTTCCCTCCC